>JAFEBR010000485.1 GCA_018242565.1 Planctomycetota bacterium
GCCGAAGCCCCTGGTGATTACAAAAGATAATCAGGTGTGTGATCAGTTTAAGGCGGAGATCGTCGAGCAAGATTTGTTGGTGGGAGATGAAAACGGTCTATCGAACGTGTTTGTCTATATCCGCGTTCCGAGTGGCAAGACGATCGACGTCCACGCCGATCTCCAGAAGGCCGCTGAAAAGCCGGTCGTCCTGGAAAACTTCCATTGCATGTTCTACCCGCATGCATTGGGTGTTTGGGCCAAGAAACAGAAGTTAATCGTCAAAAATCGCGACCCATTGGCCCAAGTGGTGAAAATCGACCTGCTCAGCAACAGTTCCGTCAACGTCGTCATGGGTCTGGACGGGGGCGAAGTGGAACAAGTCTTCCAGAAGGCGGAGCGAGTGCCCGCCAATGTTTCTTGCGGAATTCATCCGTGGGAAAGTGCTCGGCTGCTGGTCCTCGATCATCCCTACTTCGCCGTCACGGACAAGAACGGGGCGTTCACAATCAAGAACATTCCTGCCGGGGAATGGGAAATCCAGGTCTGGCAGGAGAAGGTCGGATTCCTGGTGGCCAAGCCCGAATGGAAGAGCGGGCGCTTCAAGCAGACGATCAAAGCCGGCGAGAACGCCCTGGGAACAATTAAAGTTCCGCTGTCGTTGTTTGAGAAAGAGAGCAAGAAATAGACCTCATCCGGGTTGTTCGTTGGCAGTCAGGTACAGCCGCCTCTGTGCACCCGGCGAATAGGGTTATGTCACGTATCCTCCGCTCGGCTGGCCTTGGGAGCCGTTCTCCCAAGGTGCAGCCGCATCCAAAAATCACGAATCAAACAAGGGCGCTTGATTCCGGCCACAGGTAGAGAAAATATCCTGAAAGGATTATTCATGTTATTCCGTAATTTATTGCTCTCGGTCACGCTCCTGGCGGTCATGGTGTTGGGTGTGTCGTCAAATGGCATCACGGCGGAAGAGGAATCGCGTGCCGCGGCCGTCACTTCAGAAGCTGACGACGGGGAACTCGCCTTAACCGGACTGGATCCTGTATTGCTGGTTGCGGGTAAAGAGGTGCCGGGCAACCCGAAATGGACACTTGTTCGCAAGGATTTGCGCTACCAGTTTGCGAGCATCGCCAGCAAGACACAATTTGAAAAGGCTCCGGAAAAATTCGAGGTCCAGAACGACGGAAATTGTGCCGCTGCGATTTCGAGCAAGGGGGATCCTTCCATCTTCACGGTTCACGATGGGAAGATTTATGTGTTCTATTGCACGATGTGTCGCGAATCCTTTGTGAAAGAGCCGGGAAAATACCTGAAGCCACGCAAGACAGTCGCTGTGTTCATCTTTAATGACGTGGAATTGCTCGATTTTGCTGGTCCCGCCGAGGTGTTCTCCGCAGCCAATTCGGGGCTGGAATTCAATGTCGTCACCGTCGCGGTCACCTCCAAGCCGATTACGAGCCTGGGAAATATGAAGGTCACTCCCAATTTCACGATCGACAATTGTCCGAAGCCCGATGTGCTTGTCATTCCCGGGGGGCGCGATTTTCAAATCGGGCAAAGATCCTCGCGTCATTGATTGGATCAAGAAGTCTTCGGCGAACGCGGAAGTGACGCTGTCCGTCTGCACCGGTGCATTTCTGCTTGCTGAAGCCGGTTTGCTTGATGGCAAAGAGGCGACGACCTACTGGAGAGCGATCGACACACTCAAAAGCGATTACCCGAAGGTCAAGGTACTGACGGAACGGCGCTGGGTTGACAGCGGAAATGTGGTGACATCCGCTGGTGTCTCAGCGGGTATCGATGGATCGCTACACGTCGTGGAGAAGTTGCTGAGCAAATCGGTGGCGCAACAGGCTGCCCGCGACATCGAATATGTTTCCAGCGATTGGCCGAGCCCTAAGCAATAGGCATGCCCGTTACCGTTTCAACAGGCATCTCATTGGGCAGAGAGGCTCAGGTGGCCGCGTGAATCGACGCGGCCAAGGCTCAGGTTACTCGTCTCACGGATCAAACCCGTTCGATTTGCGGAAAACTTTGTGTCAGGACACCGTCTTCATGAATCGCCTTCAGCACTTCTTTGAAAATTCGCGGCCGCCCCAGCCTGATTCGGGCAATCGCCGGGCTCATCGCACCGGCATGAGCCAGGGGCATCGACTGTTTCTGATTTCTCTGGGGTTGATCATGGCGCTTTATGCCGGTTTGATCCTCGGTCGAATCGGCCGACCACCCTCCGCGACGATACCAGACGATGCGTACCCACCGGGGTTGCTGACGACGAGTGCCCAGCGGATGACGATCACTCCGGCGGCAGACCCGCGGCAGGAAGCTGAAGCCTATCTCGTACAGGAGAAAAAACGACAGCCCGTCGCTGCCGCCAATGACAGCTCGTTCGTACCCATCAAATCGCAGGCGCATCCGCTCGTCGGCAAGTCGGCCCCGACATTCGAACTGTCCGATAGCGATGGTACTCCACACGCGTTGCGGCAATTCCTGAAAGACGGGCCGCTCGTGCTCGTCTTTTATTATGGGTACCACTGCGGGCACTGTGTCGCGCAGTTGCAGGCGTTGGACAAAGATCTGAAAAAGTTTCGCGATCTCGGCGTGAATATCGTCGCGTTGAGTGCCGATCCCCCCAGCCTGACCGCGACCCGGATCAAAGAGTTTGGTGCGTTCGGCTTCCCAATTCTCTCGGATGCCGACAATCGGGTGGCCACCCGATATGGCGTCTTTCGCCCCCAAACGCCAGACACAGATGCGATTCTGTTTCATGGCACGTTTCTGATTGATCAGGACGGCGAAGTGTTCTGGGCCCATCTGGGGCTGGAACCGTTTATTGATAACCAAAGCCTGCTGACATTGCTGTCAGCGAAGCAAATGTCGACGCGCACCGGAAACTCGGATTCGAAAGACCCGCCGTAAGGGTGGAAGTGGAACGCTCGACAGATCACAGAGTTTCAACCCCGAGTAATGGACGAGGCAAATGACGACTGGTTGCTGGATCATGCTGATCGCAGGACTGTCCGCTGATCCTGCGATACCCCGGCTTAAAACAGGCGACGTAGCGATCGTCGTGCAAATCGCAGAAATTCGCGAAGGGGATCGCGTGCTGCAGCGTTTGCATCCGGGTGTGCCATTGACGATCGAGGCGCTCGAAAAGGGGCGTTACTGGGTGTCGCATGAAGCGGCTGGCTGGATCGATGCGGAGTCCTTGGCCGCGCCCGAGCTGGCCGTGGGGATCTTTTCCAGACAAATCCTCGCGCACCCCGATTCTCCCGAAGGCTACGCCGCGCGAGGCGCCGTCCTGACCATTCTGAAGCGCTATCCCGAGGCGATTCGCGATTACGACGAACTCGTCCGGTTGGCTCCCGAGGTGGCTGCCTCTTTCGGATGTCGGGCCACATGTCGGATTTTGCAGCGAGATTTCGATCGTGCGCTTGCCGATTACACAGAGGCGATTCGGTTGGATCCCGAAAATGCGGTCATGTTCAACGACCGCGCCAGCGCCTGGCTGCAGAAATTGGAGTTCGACAAATCGATCGCAGACGCGAATACCGCAGCGCGTTTAGCCCCCCGGTTAGAATCGATTTACGCGGTGCGTGCGACGGCGTGGGCAGGCAAGCGCGAATTCGTCCAGTCTCAAGCCGACTGCGAAACAGCTCATCGCCTGAATCCACGGAGCGGCACCGGATTCAACGCTGTGGGCTGGTTCCTCGCGACGAATCCCCGAGCCGAACTTCGGGATGGGGCCAAAGCGCTGGAATTTGCACTTCGTGCCTGTGAGGTGACGAAGTGGCAAAACGCCGGACACC
>JAFEBR010000486.1 GCA_018242565.1 Planctomycetota bacterium
AGTTGATTTTCACCAAACCGCACGGTCACTCGGGCGCCATAGCCGTTGCGATTACTTTCGCGTCCAATGCACCGCAGACGAATACCATTTTGCCGTTTCGACTCGTTACGCAAAATGGCCGCCGGGCTGTTTTGGTGGGCCACGCAGATGTCCAGGTCGCCGTCGCGATCAAAGTCGGCAGTCGCCACCCCGCGACCCACGTATTTGCCCGCGAAATACTCACTGGCCGCCGTGGAACCGTCCTGCCAGTGCTCGCCATCGAACGAAAAGAGTTGCGGATTCATCTCGTAGCCTTCCGAATCGGCAAACGCCGGGTCGATGTGACCGTTCGCAAAAAACAGGTCCATGTGGCCATCGAAGTTGAAATCACTCATGACCGTACCGAAGCCCAGCTTGTTCAAGGTCGGCTGCCGCAATCCGGTCATGGCTGTCACGTCTTGAATGCCCCGCTTCCCCAGGTTCTGGTACAAGGTGTGCCCCTCGCCGGTGAAGTGCGTGACACACAAATCGGGCCAGCCATTCCGATCAAAATCCCCAAAGGCAATTCCCATGTTGGCCTGAGCCTCGCCCGTGCGACTGAAGGCGGCGCCCAGAATCATCGCCGACTCGGTGAATCGCTGACCATGATCGTTGATGAACAGAAAATTGGCCTGGGTATCGTTGGCCACGAAAATATCGGGCCAGTCATCGCCGTCCAGGTCGGCGATCGTCACCCCCAGCGCCTTATTCCCCGGACCGAACAATCCCAGTCGCCCTGATACTTCAATCAGGTGCCCATCACCCGTATTCAGAAAAAACTCGTCGGGTTCCGGCTCGACCTGTCGTGGGTGGCAGATCGTAAGCTGCCCCGCCTTGTTGCGACACTGCACCGGATGCCGGGGATCATATTTCGTATAATTGCACACATACAGATCGAGGTCGCCATCACGGTCAATATCCCCCCAGGCGACACTCGACGTCCAGACATCCCGCTTGCCCGTCACCCAGTCGTTCGACAAGCGAAACGTTCCGTCTCCCTGGTTGAGGTAGAAGGAACAGCGGCCGATGTTGGCGACAAACAGATCGTCGAAGCCGTCGTTATTGGCATCGCCCATCGCCACCCCCTGGCCGTAGCCACGATCAGCGACCCCCGCCAGTTCGGCCACATCGACAAACTGACCACCCACCATCTGGCGATACAGCACATCCGGCGGATTTTGGCTGATGTCTTCGGCGTCAGGCACTCCCCCTTGAGTCAGCAGCAGATCCAGCCGACCATCACCATCGTAATCAAACCAGCCGCAGCCTCCGCCGGTCGATTCGACCATCAACGCTTTGGCGCTGGCTCCATTCAGATAAACGTGCTTAATTCCCAGCCCTTCAGCCGACTCGCTGAACCGGGGAAACTCCAATTTAACCCCATCCGTCCGACTGGCCCCCTGTTTTTCTACGGGCTTAAAATCAAACTTGCGGCTCGGGGTCGTTTTCTCGTGGCTGGCCTCGGTCGGGGCGGGTTCCACTGGCACCGGCTTCGACTCAGTGCATCCGCCCCACCCCAAGGTGAGTGGTAGACAGATCGACAACCAGGCACGGTGCCACCGACGGGCACAGACGACGAATCGCGTTATGAGCAGGCTCAAATCATTCACGCGCGAATCCCGACATCACAGACGAGTGGTAATGAAAAATCTCCGCCTGAGCAGAACTCAGGCGGAGATTCAAATCACTTTGCCAAACCGGGCTGACGACTAGAAGTCACCAACCGAGTTGCCGTCGTTCGCAGTGGCGATATTGTAGCGAACCAGGTTGTCGAGGGTTTCGCTCACGAAGCGAACCGAACCATCGCACAGACAGACGTGGCAGCCACCCGAGTGGTTGCTGCTGGGACCCCAGTTACGGACGTCGCCGTTACCGTAGTACCAGTTCACGTTGCGATTGTTGATCGGGTTACGCATCGCACCGGTGGCAGCCAACGGGCTGGCCCAGCCAGAAATGTCGCAAGCCTTCAGATCGAGGGTCTGGCTCGTTCCGCCAGCCGCATTGCCCTGCGGACCACGCCAGTGCATACATTCGTAGAACAGAACGGTGTTCGACGATCCGTCGGTCACGTCCGAGATGCGACGCGAACCGCGATACATGAACACACCGTTGATGTTCGGGTTGTCGTTGTTCCAGCGTTCTGAAATCCAGGGGGTACCAGCACCACCTCGGATGAACCGGCCATCGGCCGCGGCGAAGTCAGGAACGTTGCCGCAGTCATGCCAGCCACCCCAGATGTGTCCCATGTTGCCGACGTAGTCAATGCCGGCCGCGGGAGCAGCCCACGGTGAGTTCCAGCCGCCGTTGTCGGGTTCCAGAACCTGGTTGTTACGAACCTTGTCCTGAGCGTTCGAAGGACAGAGCAGCACGTTGATCACAGTCTGTGCCATGCGACGAGGCGACGGCAGACCGCTGATGCTGCCCGTGTAGGCCATACCGACGTTGGGAGGCTGACCGTTCGCACCCGCTCCCTGCATGTACGGCATGATCTGGTTGTACAGAGCGCCCTGATCCAGGTTCGGCATGGCAGCCACCACCCAGGACCAAGAACCGTTCGGATAGGTCGGGTTGTACGGATCGCCCTGCGTCGTATTCTGCCCGTTGTACCAGTTCAGCGGGAATTGCCCGTACTGTTCATGGTAGTTGTGAGCGGCGAGGCCCAACTGCTTCAAGTTGTTTTTGCACGTCGAGCGACGAGCTGCCTCGCGAGCCTGCTGAACAGCAGGCAGCAGCAACGCCACCAGAACTGCAATGATGGCAATCACCACCAGCAGCTCAATCAAGGTAAAGCCGTGTTTTAACCTCCGCATACTCTGCATACCGGACTCCTGAACAAGTGAACCGAGAACAGAAACAAACAGAAAATATACTGAATCAAGGAATCGGAAGATCGAAATCGTTATTTCCAGCCTTGACTTCATACTTGAACGGGGTTTTGCCTGGATCCGCGTATTCAGGCGGAACCTTGTCTTCTTTGGCTTTGGCGGCCGGAGCGCCGTCCTTACCACTGCGCATCGCTGCATCCCGGTCAGCCGCCATCTTCGACCAATCGGTCGGACCAGTACCGCCACCGGCATTTCCGCCACTATCAATCGAAGTGATAGTCACCTTATATGTCCCGACAGGAGCGCCTGCCTTCCCGGTCTGGGAAATCAGAATGAAGCGACCGTCCGCACCTGTCTGGCCTGTCGAGGAAATCCCCTTTCCCGACTCAGGACTGAAGGTTACCAGCACTTTTTCCACTGGTTGCCCCCCCTTGGTCACTTTGCCCGTCACCGGACTCAAAGCGGGACCGTCCTCACCACAACCGGCGACGACTACCAAAGAAACAGCCAAAAATGCGAAAAGCGAGCGTTGGAGCAGCATTCAACAGCCTTGGTCTAGACGTGAAGACACGATGTGCGATTTCAGAACGAAGATCATCGTCACTTTACGAGATCAATCTTGGCCTTGCAAGCGGACGTTGTGAAAAATTTGCAAGATTTTCCCGAATTTTGGATTATTGCGGCGTAGTCGAGCTGGACTCCGCGATCTGCCGCCGTCTGAGAATTCCGTTGGCAATCTTAAAGTCCCCCGCTTCCTTGGCAAACTTCGCCAGGCGGGCCAGCAACTGCGCGGATGCCGACTTGGCATGCGACAACCGCCGCAAATCCACATGCAGATCCGACCCCAACCCCGCAATCGTCTGCTCTTTCCCCGCTTCCTGAACATCCCCCGCCAGCCGCAGTGCCGTCGACATTTCTGATCGCGATTGCCAGGCCAGGGGGTGAATTCTCAAGGCCTCGCGGTACGATTGAATCGCCCCGGCGAAGTCACCGGCTTGCGTGGAATACCAACCGCGGTACCGCCAGAACACCGGATCATCCACAGCCGACTCTGGCACCAGAGCCAGCAATTTGCCCGCCGCGGCCTGATCATTGTCACCCATGGCCAGCAGCAACAACAGATCCAGCTCCAACGGATCGGGCCGGGTCAAATCGATCGCATCCGCAAACTCCTGGCGAACTCGCAAAAAAACTGCCGTCAGCTCCGGAGTCGGGCTCAGACGAGCCTCATCGCGAGCTGCTCGCACCCGATGCAGAGCCTGAACACGCCGCAAAAACAACGAATCGGGATTCGCCTCAGCCCACCGGGCGGTCACTTCCTGACCATCACGAAATGACAAGTCTTCCAATAGAAACAGGTAAATGTAGTGTTCCGGCAGGTCGACATGCTGGTCGATCGCCAGCCGGACTTGACGAATCAATTCAACCCGCTGAAACGTCATCGCACAGAAAAGTATCAGGTGGCGACGGGGCGACGCGAGCTTAGGGTCACGGTCGAGCAGTGCCTTCGCCAGTTCAATCGCTTCCAGCGGGCGATGTTCCACATGATAGGTGATTTCGAGACGTTCGATCGCCGCATCGACGCCACGGGGCCCTGCCAGCGGCACCTTCAAAAACGCCTGCTTCGCCTCGGGGAATTGACGCTGCGACTTCAGCGACATTCCCAGCCAGTACCACGCCACCGGGGCCGACTGCCATCGGGTCCATTGGCGGGCGGCGATTTCCAGACGGGGCCAGTCTTCACGCGACGCCAGAGCGATGCATTCGCTCGACAGTCTCGCAATGCGGGCCGCCCGAAACCACCAACCCCCGACGCCGATGACGAGACCTGCCAGCACGACGCCGATCAGCCACCACCGCCGCCGGGTGTTAACCCCAGGCACCACCTCGATCGGAGGGGTACCTGTCGTCACGGCGACCGTGCCATTGCTGGAATCTGAATTGCCCGCCACCGCGACTGCCCCTACTGTGGACTCAGGCGAAACCGAATGGATTCTGCCACCTGCTGGTCACCGCACTTTTCGGCGTAATCCGCCAGTGATTCGAAAATCTCATACGAGATGTCGAGCGCGCTCCCCAAAGTCAGCACCTGCGACCGCAACGTCCGACCCTGGGCCGCGATTTTCTGCTCTTTTTCCACATCTTCGGCCGGGCGCTGCATCGCCCGCAGCAGCGCCGCGTATTCATGATGGGCCAGCGGGCTCATAGGGTGCAGGCGCAACGCTTCCTTCAGGGCCTCTTCCGCGGCGGTGAATTCATCAAACGAGCGGTAATAGAACGCTCGGTACACCCAGACCATGTGGTCGTCAGTCCCCGACTCATCCACCTGCTGCAGCAGTTCTCCGACCCGTTTGACATCGCCCCCCAGGTAGGCGCGATACATCAAAAACGTCAGCAGCACGGGGTCGTGCGGAGCCCCCTCCAGAAACCACTGCATCTGCTTCATGGCTTCCTGCTCCATTTGCGTGGCTTCGGCCGTACCGACGATGTCGGCGTTATGCGCAAATTCTTCAGACGTATTGACGGCCAACCCCACCTTGAACCGCAGTTCATCAGGAGCCGCACTCAGCCAGCGACTGTTCAATTGCGACCCATTCACAAACGTCAGCATGTCCGCCATCACCAGGTAGACGTACGCTTCTTTCGGCTCGGCCCCCGCTTCCAACGCGGCCCGAATCGCCTTGAGCATCGGCGCCCGCTGCAGATTCATGGCGTAAAACGAAATCACGCGAGACTGAATTTCAGTCAACCTCGGATCGCGATTCAAAACATTCAGGCTGGTGGCCAACGCCTCGACCGGGCGGTTCAGCGCCGTCCACTCCAGGTTGGCTTTTTCGACATTGGCAAAGATGTATTTCGGATCTGACGGCGGAACTTTCGCCAGGCACTCGGCCAGATCTTCCAGATTTTCGAGTTCCTGGGCTGCCTCTGCGGCGAACCACCAGGCCCGCCCCGCCGACGGATCCCACGTCCCCCAGGCCTCCGCCACCTCGCGCAGCGTATGCCAATCCGATGACGTTTTCGCCGCCAGGCACTGTTCGCGAAATTTGCGGGTCTTCCAACCATGCCAGGCCCGCGGTCCGACGCCCCAGACGACCCCCACGACCACCACCAGCAACAGCACCAGCCAGGCCACACGCTGCCGAGTGCTCAAGGACACCTCGGGCTCATTTCCTGCCGGCAGGGGCTCTGCGGCAATCGGCGGCGCGTCGATGGATTCCATAATTCGGGTATCGTCAGAAACAGACGCAAAACGGGAGAGTTGCCATAGAACAGTGGTGAGATTATCGCGTCGCACTCGGCTGAAATCAATCGGCCCGACCAGGCCAGACCGCCGCTTTACGAACGCCCCGACCGGTCGTAAGATGGCCGCGTCGTGCTGAACCGCAGCAAGCCACCTCTTAATTTCCCTCTGCAACAGGAATTCTAGTCATGCACCGTGTTTTCCGAGTTTCACTGCTGACATGTTTCGTGGGACTGCTGGCCTCCGCCGGGCAAGTCTGCCGGGCCGCCGACGAATACAGTTATGACCCGGTCCATTCCTCGATCAGCTTCAAGGCCCGCCACGCCGACGTAAGCTGGATCCACGGCCGTTTCAACGAAGCCGAAGGCAAGTTCTCGATCGACAAAGCCGACCCGACCAAGTCGACCTTTGAATTGAAAATCAAAGCCGACAGCGTCGATACTGGCAACAAGGCCCGCGACGAACACCTCCGCCAACCCGACTACTTCGATACGAAGCAGTTCCCCACCATCGAATTCAAGAGCACCAGCACCAAGGCGATTGATGGCGGCTATGAAGTGACCGGCGACTTCAAGATGCATGGCGTGACCAAGAAGGTGACGCTGGTCCTGAAAGGTGGCGACAAGGTCGTCGAGTTCAACAAGAAGAAAGTCATCGGGTTTTCAACCCGCGTTTCGGTCAAACGCAGTGACTTCGGATTCGACAAGTCGGCGATCGGCGTCATCGGTGATGAAGCCTTGATCGATATCGACTGCGAAGGCGTTCGCTAAGCGCCGGATGCCCGATTTTTTGCTGTATGCGAAATCGCTGGGAACAGCCACACTGATCAGCGCGGCCTGCGTGCTGATCAGTGTGTTTCTCACTCTCCGGCGGTCCCCCGATCGCCACCGACGTGTTCTCTCAAACTCCCCCCCTGTACAACCCGGCCAGTCCCGTGGGGCGCAGCAAGACAGTTCCCGCCCCCTGCTCTGGGGCGCGGCGGTCGCCTCTCTGGCCGGAATCTGGAGCGCCAGCTACGTCCTCAACTGGCGTTTCGTCTGGCCCCCCGCCAATGGCCTGCAGCGCTGGTGGGAACTGGTCATCCCGGGCATCCTGGTCGCGGAACTCCTGCTGGACCACCTGTCGCTCTCGGAACGTTGGGCATGGGCGTTTCGCCTGTTGCTGGCCTGTGTCGTCCCCCGCGTCTTATTGGCAGGCTCCATTTATCTCGAAGATGCCGAAGCCGGATGGACCACCGGGCAAACCGCGGTTGTCATCGGGGGCACGGGCTTTCTGCTCTGGTGCACCTGGTGGCTGCTCACCCAACTGGCGGAGCGAACTCGCCAGCCGGGATTCGTGGTCGGCACCTTGTGTCTGTCGCTGGGGGCCTGCGGCGCGTGCATCATGCTGGCGGGGTATCTGAAAGGGGGGCTGGCCTCCGGTCTCGTCGCCGGCACGCTGGCCACCGTCGCCATCGCCACACACCTGTCGCACCGTCAACAACCACGCCCCATCACCGTGGGCCTGGGGGTCGTGTCTTTGTTCAGCACGGCCGTGATCGGAGTCTGCTTCGGCCGCCTGCGCATGGAACTGGCCGGCGTCATCTGCCTCGCCCCGCTCGGCGCCTGGGTGGCCGAACTGCGCTGGCTGCAAAAACTGCCCGGCTGGATGCTCCCGCTCGTCCGCGCGCTCCTGGTGCTGGTCCCCTTAATCGCGACCGTGTGGATCGCCAAGCAGATCTTCAACCGCGACCTGGCCCCCTTACTGGGTGGCGGACGTCCCTGACGTGGCGGCTCACGCACCGCGGACCCTCATCGCTTCGTCGGCGTCAATTTCCAGACCCGCAGGGCCCGATCGTCTCCGCCACTGGCGAGCCATTTCCCATCGCGCGAAAAGTGCACACACCAGCCGCCCCCATTCAGGCGACGCACAGCCTGCCCGGTCTCCACGTCAAATAATGTCACCGTATGATCGTTGCGGGCGACGGCCAGCGTCTTCTGGTCCGGCGAAAACGCGACGTCGTACACCATCGCCCCCGTCGTCGACAGTTTGCTCTCCTCTTCGCCCGTCGACGCATTCCACAACACCACTTCGCCATCTCCGGCGCCACTGGCCACCAGCTTGGCATCCGGAGTAATCGCCACGGCATTGATGCCAAATTGATGACCGGTCAAGACGAAGCGTGCTTCACCAGTTTGAAAATCCCAGATTCGGACTGAGCGATCAGGCCCTCCACTGACAATCGTCGACTTACCATTGAGTGTGGCCGCGGCAATCGCCCAGGCCGAGCCCGTATGCCCGACCAGATACCCCTCCACCTCACCCAACGTCAGATTCCAGAAACGAACCCGCGGATCGAAGCTCCCCGAAATGATGGTTCGTCCGTCCCCCAACTCCGAGAGAAAATACACATTCGCATCATCGGCCATCGCTCGAACGGCGGCCCCCGTCGCGACCTCCCAGACACGAATCGTATGGTCGTGCCCCGCCGTCAGAATTTGTGTCCCGTCGTGGGAATAGATGCTGTGCCGGACAGTCCCCGTGTGTCCGCTGAGGGTCAACTGGAGTTTTCCGGAACGCAGATCCCAGACCCGCGCCACACTGTCTTCCCCGGTCGTAATCAACGACTTCCCATCGGGCGAGAACCGCACCGACCAGATCGTGCCCTGATGCGCCGGAATCGTCCAGCGGTTGCCCGAGGGGTCAAACCGACTGTAAAGCTCCGGATTTCCGCTGGGCCCCTCCTTCGAGCCGGGGGCACTGGCGGGAAGTTGCCGGGGCACTCGGGCCAGATTTGCCGCCGGTGCCGGTTCGCTGATCAGTTCTTTGACCAGTTCTTCCAGGTCGCCGGGCTCGGTGTCGACGTCCTCCAGACTGCGAACCGCCTGCAGCACTCCGGCCCGATCAACCACCGCCAGCCGTGTCCCCGCGGGGCCACCCAGCCGTTCCGTCCAGGTTTCCGCCATGGGCACGACCGCCAGGCGATAGCCGAGTGACTGGGCCTGGGCAAATTCCGCCACGGCCTGCTTCTCGGCCTCCAGCGACGCATCGGGCCTGGGCACCAGTGACTTCGTCTCGGCATTCCAGTTCCAGCCGGCCTGTTTCCACACCCCGACCACAACGAGTCCCTGCTTCTCAAACTTCTCCCGCCATTTCACCACGTCGGGAGGAAACACAGGCGACGAATCCCCCGTTGCAGGGAGGCAGATCAGCAACACCTTGCCAGCCAGCTCGGCAGCCTTTGGGGCCGTTCCCGAAATCCACTGCGCGTTCGCGGGAAAGTCCGGCGGGCTGAATGTCGGCGCCACGTAACCAATCGGTGACGGGACCGGTGCGGGAGGTTCGCCCGTCATGTTCGGGCGACCGTTAAACGGCATATGCACGTGGCCATTTTGCAGGTTATTCAGCATCTGCACGGCGGCAAATTTGGCATTCTGATTTTCAGAGGCCGCCAGTTTCTTGAGGAACTGGATCGACGCCCGATTGCGTTGCCAGGCCCGATTCATGATCGCCATGTGCGCATACTGATAGTCCGGCGCCGTCAACCGTTCTTCCAGCGCCGTCAACGCCTCTTTGGTCCCCATCGACATCAGTCCCTCGACCGCCCCATGACACGCCTGCGGATTATTCAGCAACGGTTCGAGCACCGTAATCACTTTAGGATCACGGGTCCGCCCGAGGGCGGCCAGCAGCGGCCCCGCATTGTAAAGTTGACCATTGCTGGCCAGCGTGCTGACTTCCTTGACGACGTCATCGACAGCCCGCGGCACCTTCAACATCAACAGCGCCTCGAGAATGGCGAATTTCAATTCGGGCGGGATGTATTGATTCGGATTCGCGGTCAGCAGTTTTTTCAAAGGTTCCGCCGCCCGCTTGTCCCCCAGTTTTCCCAAGGCCCGAGGCAAAGCGTCCATCCCATAGTAACCGCGATTTCCAAAGGTCAGCGCCTGGATCATGGGATCGACCGCGCGCGGGTCTCCGATTTCTCCGAGGGTCCGCGCAGCCAGCCCGATCTGGTTGTTGTCATTTCCAGACAGGCGGGCGATCAACGGCTCCACGGCATTGAGTGCTTTGGCCTTGCCCAGTTCTGCATAGTCGGGATCCTGTAAATAGCCCCCATCCAGTTTTGCGAGGGCCCCTTCCAGAAGCGTTAAGGCCCCAATCTTGACCTGGGCATCAATCGCCCCCGTTTTCAGTTGCGAATTGGCATCAGCCTGCAGTTTTTTCAATGCGGGAACCGCGTCGGCCACCTTCAGGTTGCCCACACTATGGGCCGCTTCCAGTTTGACCTGTACCTCACTGTCTTCCAGCGACTGGATCAGCGCTTTGCGTACCGGGTCATTGGGGAATTGCGATCCCGTTTGAGCCGCCACGACGCGCACGTTGGCCACGGCATCGGTCAACGCCTTGACAACCACGACCGTATCCACCGAGTCATCCCGCCGAAATCCCGCCGGGGCCGGCTGCCCTGCCAATGCAGTGATCGCGGCCGCTCGCACGGTCGCATCTTCGTCTCCATACGCTTTTGCCAAAGCCTCGACGACCCCCTCTTCCGGCAGATGCGCCGTCAAGGCCTGGGCCGCCGCCCGCCGCATCTCGATCGATTCATCCTTCAGGAACTTGACCAGCGTCGCTCCGGTTTGCGGTCGTCGCCCCAGAATATTCAACACGGCGGCCGATTCGGAATTCACGCGTGGCAACTGCCCCGACAGGAAATAGTTTTGATAGCTGTGGGAATTCTGATCTTCGGGCTTACCCTCCACCGACACGACCGGCTGAACCCCGGCGTTGGTCAATTGATAGATCTGCTGCTGAAACAGCATGTTCGAGAGCCCGTCAAACAGACACCCCTGCGCTTTGAGCACGAGCACCACTCCCCGTTCGTCCGCCGGCACCGCACGAATCTGCTCCAGAATCTTCGACGCATTGAGCACACTGACGCGCGAGCCGATTTCCAGCACCTGCACCGACGGATCCAGCTTGGACGGACGCAGCTTGTCGGCAATCAAGGCGGTTTCCTGAGCCTTCAGATCGAGATGCAAGGGATGCGGCCCCACCTGCCCTTCGAGAATCCATTCGTGATTCGGCAGGACCTGCGGCTGGAAGCCCGATTGCTGCAGAGCCGGGATGTTCAGACTGTAGGCGACCCACCCCTCGATCGCCTGTCCCGCGGCCAACCGGGTTTCTTTGAGAACCGCGAGCGCATTCGGCTGGACTTGCTGTCGCATCGAGGCGTCGGCGAACAACGGGTAGCCGAAACCATTCTGCTGCAGGTCGTGAATCGGCAAGGTCATGTCGCCCACCTTCAACTGCACTTCGCTGGGCTTGAAGTCAAAGGGCTCGGCGCTTTCGTTCGCCACCTGCACCTTAAACACCACCATCGACTGGGGACCAAAGGCCTGTGGAAACTGCGTCAGATCCACACTGAATCGAAACTCGATGGGCTCAGGTGGAGCGGTGGATTCTTCGGTGATTTTGGGATCGGTCACCGGGCGGACGGCACTGGACAATACCCAGCCCCGCTTGGCTTTCTCCCCTTGCCCGACGATCACGGCGATCCAGTCTCCCTGCGACTTGATCACGCGCAATCGGTCTCCCTTTTTGACCGTGGCCAACGTGTCATCTTTGACCTTCACGCGGGCCGTCTTGGCCACAACTTCCACTTGCGACGACTGCGCCCGCGCAAAGCCCGGAAGCCATGCACAAATGATACAGCAGACAGAAAACACCGCGTTCCGAACACTCATGATGCCTCCTGAACGTTTCGAGCGCCGGGGACCCGCCCAGTTTCGCGGGCTGGCCGCAAGCAAAAACGAGATTCGTCGTCACCCCACTCTACCGACACAGTCGGGGAATGCCAGAGAGGACGTGGTTTCGTCCCCTGCGGACAAAACACCCTCTCCGACAACAGCGCACGCGGCGCAGTCACCCCGCCCTGCCGATCAGACCGAGTCTGATCTCCGGGCCGGTCTACTTTGTACACGCAGACCTGAGCCAGAACTTTGTGAAGATTTGATGAAAATGCCAAAAAACAGCGCCACGCGCG
>JAFEBR010000487.1 GCA_018242565.1 Planctomycetota bacterium
AATTGCTGGCCGCGACCCGTTCGTTTTCGGTGGGACTGGGGGGGCAGGTCGATCTTTCGGCTTCTGAACTGGCGGCCGGCATGTCACAACTGGGGTTGTCGACCGGTACGCAGGTCGATTTCCAGAATGCCACACAGAGTCTGACCGTTGCGGCCAATGCGACCGACGCCACCAGCGTCGCCTTGAACGGTTTGGGAACAGGCAGCCAGAATCTGTCGATTCTGGGGGGCACAACGGCCACGGTCGAAGTGCATGGCGCCACCCAGTTGGGGCATGGCAGTCTGCAGATCAGTGCCGGTCAGATTGAAGTCACCGGGGCCGTCTCGACGCAGGGGGGGGCGATCCAGTTGTCGGCGGCGCAATCCCTGAATGTCGCCGACACGGGCCTGTTGGCTACCCGCGGTGGTCACATCAGCCTCTCGTCGCCGGGGTTGAACCAGGCGGGGACGTTGAGTGCGATTCACGGTGGTTCCGTCGAATTGAACGCAGGAGCCACCGGCACCGTGATCGTTTCGGGCACGATCGACGTATCGGGGCGATCGGCCGGGGAGCATGGGGGGTCGGTTACGCTGCTCGGAGAAAACGTGGGCCTGATCGGTTCGGCGGTCATTGATGCGTCGGGGGCCGCCGGGGGCGGGACCGTGCGCATCGGGGGCGACCTGCATGGCGACAATGCCTCGGTGCTGAATGCCCAACAGGCGTACGTGGGGTCGGGCGTGCAGATTTCCGCGAATGCGCTGCAGTCCGGATCGGGGGGGCAGGTCGTCGTCTGGTCTGAAGCCTGGACTCGGTATTTTGGCGCCATTTCTGCCCAGGGGGCAGGCCGGTCGGGGCACGGGGGGTTTGTCGAAGTCTCGAGTCGGAACAGCCTGAACTTTGCCGGCGAGGTCGACCTCACGGCGCCGCACGGCGCTGCCGGTACGCTGCTGCTCGATCCCGACGTCATCACGATCATTCATGGTGCCGCCGGGTCTGGTGCCGACGACAGTCAGTTGAACAATAATGTCCCCCCGGGGCAATCGGCCGGGCAGATTCTGTTCAATGACGGCGGGATTCCCCCGGCGACCCCCACATTTACGATCACCGACGGGGCGCTGGTGGGCGTTAATGCCAATATCGTGCTGCAGGCGTACACGACGATTCAGACCGATGCCAGTAACGGACTGGTCGATGTCACACTGCTGGGGACCAACACCCTCACGTTGACGACGCAGAATCTGACGACTGCCGGCAAAATCGATCTGTCGAACGCCGTCGCCTTTGGCACGACCAATGGCAAGATCTCGGTTTTGGCTTCGACGACCGGCAAGTTTCAAGGGGATGTCACGGTGGGGCCCTTGAGTTCGGGCGGTCAGTCGATTTTCGTCGCGTCCGGAAAAGGCAATATCACTGTGAATGGCCCGATCAGTTCGGGTGGTGGCACGGTGACTCTCAGCGCCGGCGGAACCGGGCCCGCGGCTGGCCTGGTCACGGTGACCGGGACCGGATCCGTGAGTTCCAGTGGCGGCCTGGTCACGGTCAATGCGGTTGATGTCGTGCTCGAAGGCACGGTGAATGCCGGTGCGACGGGGGCCGTGTCTCTGTTGCCTACGGTCGCCGAGACGGTGGGGGTCGGGAACGCGACCGGCGATATGACCATCTCCAGCGCGGAACTCGGGCGGATTCAGGCGAAGACCCTGACAGTGGGTGGCGCGAGAGCCCAGACTCTGAACGTCGATGGCTACGATTTCAGCGGATTTGCCACCGTGAATCTCGCGGCCACGGCATCGCTGACGGCCAGTGTCAATTTCGTGAAAAACTCCAGCCAGTTCGCCGGGTTGGTGGTCACCTCCAACGCTGGCGTTGATGTGGCGGTCGATGTGACCACCAGTGCGCCGACGAACATCATTTCCGACAACGACGCGGCGGGCACGGGGCTGTTCCTGGTCGAAAGCGGCGCTACGCTGAATACGAATGGCAATGCCCTGTCGATCGTTACCGAATCGTTGGCCATTGCCGGTAACCTGCAGACTCTGGGTTCCACGACCACGATTACGACGCGACAATTGTCGACGATCGGGTTGGGAACTGCCGTGGGAGATCTGACGGTCACCAATACCGACCTGCAGCACATCCAGGCGAAATCGCTGGTGATCGGGGGCACTCGGACGCTCAGCATGACTGTGGACGGGGCCGACTTCACGGTCACGGGCGTGGGCACGGTGACGCTGCAGTCGGTGTTCGATGCGAACTCGGGCATTATCTTCAGCGGGGACGCGACTCTGTTTAATACGGCCGTCGTCAACGCGAACCACGGCATTGATATCAGTTCGCAGGTGCTGACATTGGGCCAGGCCACGTTCAACGCCGACGCGGACGGGTCGGGTGACGGTCCATTGCGGATTCTCGTCGGTGGATCACTGAGTACGAACAACACGGCCCTGGGGATTACGGCGGGGGATGTGTTCTTCGAGGGGACCATCAGCAGTGGGACGGCCACAACGACGATCTCCGCCAAGCAGACGGAAGTCATCGGCGTCGGGGAAATCGGCGGTATCTCGCTGCCAGTGTACAGCATGGCCATTTCCAATCAGGAACTGGCCAACATCACCGCCAAATCGCTGGTGATTGGCGGGTCGGGTGTGGCCGGAGTCGTTGTTAACCAGGCGACGGCTGTCAACTTCACTTCGGTCACGCTGCAGGCCACCGCCTCCAGTGCTGCGGGGGTGACGTTTATCAACAACGGCAGCGGCAGCGGTGTCAGCAGTTTCGCCGGCCTGGTCGTGAACGCCAATGATGGCATCGAAATTGGTTCGCAGGTGGTCGTGTCGACCGCCGGCTCAACGTCTCTGAATGCCGACGCCGATGCGACAGGCACCGGATTATTCCAGGTGGACGCGGGGGGGTTGCTGACCTCCAACAACTTCACGCTGGGGATTATCGCCCAGGATGTCGCGATCAACGGCAACATTGCCACCGGCAGTGGCACGATGTCGATCGTGACGCGGCAGTTGGAATCAATCGGTGTGGGCGATCTGCGCGTGGGCACGCCCGCAACCGATATGACCATCAGTGGCGACGAATTGCAGAACATTCAGGCGAAGACGCTGGTGGTCGGCAGCGCGACCACCACGAGCCTCACGGTTGGCGGCGTAACGGCTACGCAGTCGACGACGATTGACACGTTATCGCTCGTGTCGACGGCCAGTGCGCCCGCCAGCGGATCAGTGACGTTTACCGGGCCAGGCAGCGTGTTTAAGGCGTTGACGGTGACGGCCGTCGGCGGCGTGAACGTGAACGCCAATGTTTCGGCGCCCGGGTTGATCAACATCAATGCCGATTCGAGTGGTGCCGGCAGTGTCAACAAACTGGTGATCGCCAAGGGGGTCACCCTGCAGACCACGACCGGCGCCGGACCGATCACGATTGTGGCCGGCGATGTGGTGCTGGACGGCAACATCAACAGCAGCAAGGCGATCACCTCGATCAGCACGAAGAAACTCGAGTCGATCAGCGTTGGAACCACGGGCGGAGATCTGGCTCTGGTTGACTTGTCGCGAATCACTGCGACGGCCCTCATCATCGGAGGCAGTCAAACGACGAACATCGTCGTCAGCGGTGTCACGACGACCAGCCAGCAGGGGCCGGTGACGCTCAATGCGGGAGCCGCCGGCGCGGGTATCCAATTCACCGGTGGCAATTCGTCGTTCGTGGGATTGACCGTTAACGCCAAGGGAAGCGTCGTATTTGACCCTGGTTTGACAATTGCTGCGACCGCGGGCAGCCTGACGTTCACGGCCGGTTCAGGAATGACGTCGACCGGTGATCTGACGCTGACAGCCACCGCCGGGGTGACGCTTAACAGCGACCTGACCACCGATACAAATTCGCTCCTGGTATCGAAGGGGCTGACGATCAATGCCGACTCAAAGGCCGCGGGCACTGGAAGTTTCAAGGTGTCGGCTGGCGCAGCAGTCAAATCCAGCAATGCGGCGTTGACGGTGACCACTGCCACGATCTCGCTGGCGGGGACGTTGAACAGCGGTACCGGTACCACGACGATTCTGACCGCGGCGAACCAGTCGATCGGGTTGGGGACCGCCGTGGGTAAACTCAGTCTCACAGGTGCTGCTCTGCAGAATATCACCGCGGCGACTTTGAACATCGGGAATTCCGTCCCGGCCTTATCGACGACGACCGCGATTGCTGTCGACGGACTGGCCGAGGACAACACGGCGAATATCGGTCAGATCAACCTGTACGCGCTGCGAACCGGGGCCACCATCGACTTTGGAGCCCAGGGTTCGGTGTTCCAGTCGTTGAGTGCGACCGCTTCGGGAACGATCACCTTCGCCGCGGGCACGACCCTGACCGCGGTCGAGGGCCGTCTCGAATTCACCAGCACGACCAAGAGTTTGACCGATACCGGCGATTTGACACTGCGTGCCGAGGAAGGGGTGACGATCAATTCGAATCTGTCGACCAACACGGTCGTGTCGGGCAAGGGCTTGACGATCAATGCCGCATTCGATCTGGACAGCAACGAAGGTGACATGGATGAGCCGGGTGTGTTCACCGTAGCCAGCGGCGTGACGGTCAACACCAACAACAATGCTCTGACGATCACGCTCGATGACATTGCCCTGTCGGGTTTCTTGAACAGCGGTACAGCCCAGACGACGATCGGGGCGGCGTCTGGTCAGACGATCGGGGTCGGAGCCGGGGCCGGTCAGATTTCGCTGACCAATGCCGTGATTGCGAATATCAAAGCGGGTGTGCTGTCGATTGGGGGCGGGACCACGGGGACGATCACCGTGGATGGATTCGCCGCGCCTCAGGTCATGCCCGTGGTGTTGAACGCCCTGGCTGGTGAAGCGGACATTATTTTCACGGGTGGCACCTCCACCTTCCGGGCTGCGACCAACGCCGATGTGGCGATTCGGGGCACGGCCAGCCGTTCGATCGACATCAAGTCGGCTCTGCAGACCAATGTCGGAGCAATTTACCTGGAAGGGTCCGAATCGCTGACGATTGATCCGGCCGCCTCGCTGACGACGGCTGGTACGCCGGGGGCTGGAAAGTTGACTGTGCAAGGGGGCATTATCATTCCCCCCAACACGGTCCATGTCGGGGCCGGGGACATCACCCTGATCACCGCCGGAGGGGGGGCCGATCTGATCGTGTTCGACACGATCAGCGCGACCACAATTCAGCTCACGGCCCCCCGGGATGTGATTATCGAAGGCTTCGTGCAGACGACCTCCAGCGATGCCAACATCATCATCACGGCGGATATGGATCACACGGGTGACGGCGGGGTCTGGGTTACTTCGGCCGGTCGCCTGCTGTCGGCAGGCTCAATTACGATTACGGGGACCAACCTGCACAACCGTGCGATCGACGGGTTTGTCATTCCCCCCGCATTGCAGAATGCGCAACTGGCGGTCGAAGTGGCGCAGAACGCCAACCCCCTGGTGACCCCGGTTGTGGCTGCCGGTGCGATCACGATCCAGAACAGCGGCACGCCGTTGTTGGGGGGAACTCCCTCGCATGCGATCATCGATCTCCGGGGCGGCGTTCAGTCGACCAATGGTGGAAACATCAGCTTGACCGCCCCGGATTCCGCCTCGCAGTATTTCATTTACACCAGCACCACGATTACCTCGAACGGTGGCAATATCGTGGTCGACTCTCCCGTGATTCTGACGGGAGCCACGGAATTTACGACCAGCGGCAGTGGCGGCATCTTCTTTCGCAGCAGCAATTCGGGGGCCACCAACAACCCCAACGCCACGATCGACAGCGAAAACAACACGGTTCATCAGCCACTGACCCTCACGGCAGGAACTGGTGGAATCACTCTCGATGCGATTGTCGGGCAGCAACACGTTCTGGGAGAGTTCACGGCCAATTCCGCCACGGGAGTGACCTTTAACGCCGATGTCAACACGGCCGGCCCCCTCGCGGTCAATGCCGACACGGATGCCGTCGGCTTAGGAACCTTCACGGTGGGCAGCGGCGCGTCGGTGGTGACCAATGGGGCTCCGATTTCGATTGTCGCTCAGGATGTCGTGCTGACGACGACCCCTTCCAGCGCGTTCGCCCTCGACTCCGGTGCGGCGATCACGACGATCCAGACCGCGCAGGGGGCCACGATCGGCCTGGGCACCGCCGTCGGCGATCTGACCATCTCCAACGCCGAGTTGCAGGTGATTCGGGCGGAGACTCTGGTTGTGGGTGGCACGACCACCACGCAGATTGTCGTGAGTGGTGTGACGTCGTCGGATTCAGCCAACATCGGTCTGTTGTCGCTGGTGGCGACCGCGCAAGGGGGCACGATTCAATTCGTCGGTGGTGCGACCACCGTGCAGGCTCTGCTGGCGACGGCCGACAACGGCATTCTGGTCGAAACGGACCTCACCACCGCAGTGGGCGGATTGCAGCTGAATGGCGACAGTGATGCAGGCAACCTGCCCGATGGGAAAGACAACATTGTTTTTGCTCCCAGTGTGAAATTGACCTCGGCCGCCGAGATCTCGCTGTCGGCGTTTCATGGGGGCATTTCGGATACCGGAGATTTGACACTGCTGGCGGCCAGCGGTGTTTCCATTCTCAGTAATCTGTCCACGAATACCAGCATTTCGGGTTCAGGGTTGTTCATCAACGCCGACACGGACGGCCTGGGTTCCGGGTTGTTGATGGTCGCGTTCGGCACGACGGTTGATACTCACAACAATGCGCTGGGGTTGACCGCTGCCGCTATCGACCTGGCCGGAGCGGTCAACAGCGGTTCGGCTCTGACGACGATTCAGGGGTCAGCCGGCCAATCTGTCGGATTGGGAGATGGCGCCGGGCAATTGCAGTTGTCGAATACCGAGTTGAACAACATCACCGCGGCGGGATTGCTCATCGGTGGCACCGCAACCGGCACCATCACGGCAGACGGGGCGCTGACTGGTTCGCAGCAGGGGCCGGTGACGCTCCTGGCCAGCGCGGCAGGTGCAAATGTGGTCTTCAATGGTGCCGCCTCTTCGTTCGCCGCGTTGGATGTGACGGCCCAGCAGCGCATCGAGACTTCGACCGAAGTCAGCACGACCGCTGGCTCGTTGGAGTTTCATTCGCCCCTGCTGTTGACCGGCAACACGACCCTCGCTGCAGGTGATGGCAATCTCTCGCTGGATCAGACGGTCGACGGGGCGTTCGCGCTGGTGGCGGAATCAGCTGGCACGACCACGTTTTCGGGCGAGGTCGGCGGGACCACGGCTTTGGCCAGCCTGACGACCGACTTGCCCGGAACGACCGTGCTGGCGCAGGGGTCTGTCACCACGACTGGCGACCAGACCTTTAACGACGCGGTGTTTCTTGAGGCACACGCCACCCTGGTGAGCACCAACAGCGGGCACATCACCCTCGCCGGTTTGGTGGATGGCGACCATATGCTGTTCGTGCAGACCGCGGGAATCACGACCTTCGGAGGGGCCGTCGGCAGCCAGATTGCCCTGATCAGCGTCATGACGGACGGCCCGGGCAGCACCGAGATCAATGGAGGATTGGTCCGGACCAGCGGCGTTCAAACCTACGGAGACGCCGTGCTGCTGGGGAGCGATGCGGAACTTTCCAGTACCCAGGGCGGCAACATCCAGTTTTCATCGACCGTGGATGGGGCGTTCTCGCTCACCGTGAATACAGCGGGTGTGACGACGTTTCTGGGTGCGGTGGGCAGCCAGACGGCGCTGACCAGCGTGACGACCGACGGCGACGGTGAGACCGACCTGAATGGTGAAACGGTCACGACGTCCGGGGCCCAGACGTACAACGATGCGGTGATTTTAAGTTCCGACACGGTGCTGACGAGCACCGGCAGTGGAGACATCACGTTCTCGCAGACGGTGGATGGCGCCTACTCGCTGACGGTGAATACGGCGGGTGTGACGACGTTCGGCGGTGCGGTGGGTGGCCTGGTGGCTCTGACGAGCGTGGCGACCGATGCGGCGGGCAGTACGGCGATCAATGGGGAAACGGTCACGACGAGCGACGGCCAGATGTATCAAGATGCCGTGACGCTGGGGGCCGATACGACCCTGACAAGCAATAACCAGGGTGACATCACGTTCTCGTCGACCGTGGATGGAGCCTTCACGCTGACGGTAAACACGGCCGGTGTGACAACTTTTGGCGGTGCGGTGGGTGGATTGGTGGCGTTGACGAGTGTGACGACCGACACGGATGGCAGCACTGCCATCAATGGTGGTGCGATCACCACGACCGGGGCCCAGACATACAATGACGCCGTGACGCTGGGGGCGAACGCCACACTGACCGGGCAGAATATCACCTTTGGGAAAACGCTCGACAGTCAGACCAGCGTGCCACGTGATCTGACGATCGTCGGTGGCAGCGGCACGGTCATGTTTACTAATGCGGTAGGTGCCACCCAGGCTCTGGGAGCGCTTGTTGTGGCCAGTGCGCAGAACGTCGTGGCTGCGAAGAATGTGACGGCGGGGTCGGTGCAGGTGTCTGCCACGAACGACGTGACTTTCAATGGACTCGTCACTACGACTGCCGGCATCGCCGGCAGTGGGACGGTGTCGGTCTGGGCCGATTCCGACGCGGATGGGGCGGGAACGTTCACGGAAGTCGGTGGCATCGACACCTCGGCGACCAACGGAGCGATCGATCTCCGGGCCGACCAGTTCAGCCTGACCGGCACCTTGAACAGCGGGACGGCGACGACTTCGCTGGCTGGCACGAACGGGCAAACGATCGGCCTGGGGAGTGGTGCGGGGCACATCCAGTTGACCAATTCCATCCTGGGATTAATCCAATCGGGAAATCTGGTCATCGGTGGGACGGCGACCGGAACGATTTCCGTAGACGGTGCGACGACCGGTCTGCAGCAGGGACCGGTTGCCCTGCGGGGCCAGGCTGTCGGCGCCAATGTGATCTTCAGTGGGGCCGAGTCGACGTTCCTCGCATTGGAAGCAACCGCCAGTAGTCAAATTCAGTTGAGCACGACGCTGAATACCCTCGGCGGTACGCTCGAATTCCATACCCCCGTGTTTGTCACGGCGGCCAGTGCCCTGGTGACCAGCGGTGGGGATGTGCTGTTCGACAGCACGTTGGATAGTGCCTCGGCGACCGCTCAAGACCTCACGATCACCGCGGGGAGCGGCGATGTGCAGATGACGGGTGCCGTGGGGGCCGGGCATGCTCTGGGGGCCCTGTCGGTCGTCAGTTCACAGAATTTCACGCAAACGCAGGGAATTCAGGCCCAGTCGCTGAGTGTGGTTTCGACGAACGACATTACCTTCCTGGGTGATGTGACGACGACCGGCACTGTGACCGTCAATGCTGACGCAAACGCCGATGACCAGGGAGCGTTCGTGTTGGGGGCCGGCCGCAGTATCACCACGGGTGGTCACGCACTGTCCATCAAGGCGGCGGCGATGGTCTTGAACCAGAGCCAGACGCTCAACAGCGGGACGGCCACGCTGACGATTGAAGCCTCGGCGGGGGAAACGATTGGTTTCAATCACGCCGGCGAAAGTCTGACACTCGATGATTCGGTCGTGGCCAATCTGCGGAGCGGAAATTTCGTGCTGGGCGGGACCAGCCTGAACACCTCCACGACAGGCAGTATCGTCGTGGGCGCCATCAGCCTGGCGGAAAGTCGCCAGATCGGGCCGGTCACGCTGACCGCCGGTTCGACCGTGCGATCCACGGGCGACATCACGTTTGTCGGGGCCGCGGCGTTTGCCTCGACCGGTGCTGGAACCGCGGCCGTCACGGCCCAGGCGGTGCACGACATCATTGTGAATGCGGCACTGACGACGACGAACGTCGTGGCCGCGAATGCCGGCAATCCGGGCGATGTGTTCCTCGAAGCACAAAACCAGGTGACAATGCAGGCCCTGGGTTCCATCTCGACAGCGCCGGGGGCCGGGGGATTGCTGACTGTCCACGGCCAGGTCGTGGCACACGATGTCACGGTGGGTGCCGGGAATGTGACCTTGATTGGCCATGGCACCGATTCGGACCTGGTGATCACCGGCAATATTTCCTCTGCCGGTACAATCACTCTCGATGCCTCGCGGGATGTGATTATCGCGGCCTCGGTGCAGACCACGACCGACACTGCTGACATCATTGTGCTCGCCGACAAGGATGGTGTGGGGACAGGGGGCGTCTGGATTACGGCGATCGGCAACGTGCAGTCTGGTCGCGACGTCCAGATCACGGGTTCGAATCTGTACCATCGTTCGCTGCCCGGGGGACAAACCCCCGATCTGCCGACGGTGCCGGCCATCAGTGTGGAAGTCGCTCAGAATACAAACGTGACTCCGACAAATCCTGTGGTGGCGGCCGGGAACATTACCATCGTCACGAGTGCCATGGCCGTGGCTGGCGCCATCATCGATTTGAATGGCGTGGTGCAGTCGACCGGAGCGGGCAACATCCTGTTCACGGCGGCCCAAAACCCGTTGCAGTATGTGGTGCAGGCCCAGACCACCATTGAATCGGCCGGTGGGGAAATCCAGGTGGATTCACCCTTGTTGTTGACCGGCGACGCCACGTTCATCGCGGCACAATCCAATGTCACCTTCGCGAGCACGATCGACTCGGCGTTGAATGCGGTGTCCACAAACCTCGTGGTGAACGCCGCGGGGGTGACAACATTCAGCGATGTGGTCGGTGGCCTGGCGGCGTTGACGAGCGTGACGACGGATGCCAGCGGCAGCACGTCGATCAATGGTGGCTCGGTGACGACGACCGGGTTCCAGACGTACCACGATGTGGTGAACCTGGGAGCGGACACGGTACTGACGAGCACTGACAGCGGGGACATCACGTTCTCGCAGACGGTGGATGGGGCGTACTCGCTGACGGTGAACACGGCCGGGGTGACGACGTTCCTGGGAGCCGTGGGGAGTTCGACCG
>JAFEBR010000488.1 GCA_018242565.1 Planctomycetota bacterium
ACAAAGGCGCGCTCATCAACCTCGGATTGCTGTACGAAGACGCCGAAAACTACAGTGCGGCCGCGTTTTGTTTCAAACGCGTGCTGGATGTCTTCCCCGACGATCAACGGGCGCTGCTGTATCTGAAGGATATCGAGTCGGCGCACGACATGTACTACGACGAGGAAACGCTCCGCAACCAGGCGCGCCTCAAGCAGATTCTCGAAATCCCGGTGACCGATTTCGAACTCTCTGTCCGCAGCCGCAACTGCCTGCAGAAGATGGGCGTTCGCTACCTCGGCGATCTGACTCGCTTGAGCGAGCAGGATCTGATGGGGGGCAAGAACTTCGGCGAAACCTCGCTGCGTGAAATCAAGCAGATGCTGGAATCGAAGGGCTTGTCCCTCGGCCAGTTCGTGATGAAAGAAAAGCCCCGCGACTACGGCTACCAGGAATCGCTCAGTCCGCAGCAGCAGGCTTTGCTCAATCGCCCTGTCGCCGACCTCAATCTCTCGGTGCGTGCCCGCAAGTGCATGTCGCGACTGGGGATCACGACTCTCGGCGAGTTGATTCTGCGAAACCCCGACGAATTGCTGGAAAGCAAGAACTTCGGGGTCACGTCGCTGAACGAAGTTCGCGCAAAGTTGTCGGACCTTGGTTTGCGTTTACGCAACGACTGATGACCCGTTTCTGACGTGCGGCCCCGCCGTGCCGATGGGAACAGACTGATTGACCTGACCACACTTCGGAAGGATCACCTGCCGAAGTGTGGTTTTTGCTTCCGGCCCCACAACTTCACCGACAGGTGACCGGCCGGGGTAAAAGCGGCGGAATGTGAACAACAAGCGACGGCGACCGGAGGTCGGCCGTACAGCGAGACGACGAGGCTCGGGCAGCACGGATCGAAATCGTTTTCACACGGACGGGACACATCTTGCGAAACACCGCCAGCGTCTGGTGTTTGATTGTCTGCACGGCCCTGTTGTGGGGCGCCTGGAAGATCTCCTCTTCCGCCGAAAACCCAACTCCCCCCGCATTACAACTCTGGCCGTTCAGCCGTCGAGCACCGGCGAAATCACCGAACGCCCCGGCACCGCAGTCGGGACCGGCCGCGCGGCCGTCAGTCAGTGCGGCCCCCGATACGCGCCCCACCCCACCAGCGAGTGCTTCCGCCACGGCCGCACCGGTCAACCTGCCCCCCGAGCCGATGCCCGATATTCGGGTGGCCTTACTGCCGAAGGCCCAGAAATCGGTGAACCTGGAAGTCTCGCAATCTTTCACGGTGCGTGAGATCGGCACCGAGAAGATTCTGCAGCGTTCCGAGAAGATCGGCAACACGATTGTGTCGGCAACGGCGCAGGGACTGCGGATCGGGAAGAAGGACTGGCCCCATTCGAAACTGGAGATTGTGCCCTCGCAATCGCCCGGTGTGTGGATCGAGGGTCATCAATACCGGGGCACGGTGCGATTGTACCGATTGAGTGGCAATCAGGTGTTTGCGGTGAATGTTTTGCCGCTGGAAGACTACGTTGCCAGCGTCGTTGATAGTGAAATGCCATCCGCCTTTCCGGAGCAGGCCCGCCAGGCGCAAGCCGTAATTGCCCGCACGTATGCCCTGTACCAGCGAGCGGCCGTAGAGCGGGGGGCGCTCGCTGATCTGCAGGCTTCCACTAAAAGCCAAAAGTACCTGGGATACCAATATCGCGACGGCAAGAAACTGCTGGCAGGCGAAAGTGAAGCATCGCGAAAGATTGCGGCGGCCACGCGCGGACAAGTGTGCCAGTTTCGTGGTCGCGAGTTCTGTACGTATTACTGTGCCGTCTGCGGCGGCAGTACCGTGCGCGGCACCGACTTCTTCGCCGATGCCGCTCCTCCGCTGAAATCGGTTCCGTGTGAATTCTGTCGCGAAGCGCGGCTCTATCGCTGGCAGGCGGAAATCTCCCGCACCGATTTCCAACAGGCTCTGGCCCCCTGGCTCAAAGAAAAAGGGCAGCCCCACAGCGTCGTCAAAACCGTGTCTTTGACTCGTAAGACATCGGGCCAATCAGGTTATCCGGAATTTGATTTGCGCGACGGCCGGCAAACGCTTCGCATCACCGGGCCCGAATTGCGGCAATACCTGGGCCCCCTCGGTTTGTACAGTCCACGATTTTCGATCACCGATCGAGGCCAAACGCTCGAGTTTCATGGTCAGGGACATGGACACGGCATTGGATTGTGCCAGTGGGGAGCGCGCGGCCAGGCACTGGCCGGCCGCTCCTGCCAGCAGATTTTGCAGCACTACTATCCCGGCATGACCCTGGCCGTTCACACCTGGAAGTAAATCTCCCCGAAAGCTCGGCACACCATGCAGACCGATTCTGAACCAGAAACTCGGGCCACAGGCATCGGACGGACAACGGGCGCCCTGCTGATTATCGCCAACATGATTGGCGTGGGGGTCTTCACCACGACGGGATACATGGCCGGCGCGCTGGAATCACCCGGTGCCATCCTGATCGCCTGGGCCATCGGTGGAATTGCCGCGTTCTGCGGCGCCCTGGCCTATGCGGAACTCGGGGCCGCGTTACCACACAACGGTGGCGAATACCAGTTGCTGTCGCGGATCTATCACCCGGCACTCGGCTTCACGGCAGGCTGGGTTTCACTGGTGGTCGGCTTTGCCGCCCCTCAAGCGCTGTTCAGCATGACCTTTGGCGACTATCTGAGCCAACTGCTGTATGGAGAACCGAGCCAGTTTCCCACCTGGAATCCGCCGCTGGTGTTCGGCATGGCGCTGATGATTTCGCTGTCATTGATGCATGCGGCCCACATGGGGACGGGCACCCGCGGGCACAATCTGTTCACCTTGGGAAAAGTTGTGCTGATTGCCGGTTTTATCGCGGGAGGCCTGTTCCTGGGAAAAACCGATTACCTGACGACGGGCGGTCAACTGCGAGCGCTCGAGGCCCTCCGTCAGCCCATTTTTGCCATTCAACTTGTCTTCGTCTCGTTTTCCTACACGGGCTGGAATACCGCCGCCTATCTGGCAGGAGAGTTCCGGAATCCGGCCCGAGACATTCCCTGGTCGATTCTGATCGGCACGGCGACGGTGGCGCTGCTGTACCTGGGACTGAATTTCGTGTTCCTCATTGCGGCCCCGTTGCCCGAGTTGGCAGCGGCCCAGAATCGAGTCGGGCATGTTGCCGCCGTCGGCCTGTTCGGCGCCGGTGCTGGTCGATTTGTCTCCTGGATGATTGTCGTCGGCCTGGTTTCCACGCTGTCGGCTAATATCATGGCCGGGCCTCGAGTCTATGAAGCCATGGGACGCGACTTTCCCCTGTTGAAGATCCTGACGGTCCGGCGGGCTGGCGGCGGCCCGGTCATCGCCATTCTGTTGCAGGCCAGCGTAGCCGCCTTGATGATGTTGACGGCGAGCTTCGACGCCCTGCTGAAATATGTGGGCGTGACTCTGTCAATTGTCGCCGGCCTGACGGTGCTCGGAGTTCTGGTGCTGCGGCAGCGGCAACCCGAACTGCATCGTCCATACCGCACATGGGGTTACCCTGTCACTCCGTTGATCTACCTGGGAGTGGAAAGCTGGATGATCTACCAGTTGATCCGCGAATCCACGACGTTCGCCGGAGCCAGTTCGGCTCTGATTCTGCTTGCGGGAGCCGGTACGCTGATCACGGGGTTGATGTTGTATGGGCTGATCCAATGGTTCTCGCGGCGACTGACGCCCCGACCTTGAGAGCCTGCGCCGCGGGCCCTGCCGTCGATGATCATCGTCATCTGTTGGTGCGAACAATCATCGATGGCGATTGATGGATGCCCCCATCCAAATTGACCTTGGTCCGGCATGTGAAATGCACTATATCAGCATGCGCTGCGTCAACCGGCAAGGAACGCCGAAAGTCGCTGCCGAATTGTAAGTTCTGCACGCAATTCGAAGAAAAATTACAATGCTCTGGCATGGAGGCCGGCATGGTACCGATGACATTCATTATTGCCGCGACCCTGGGTTTTGCCGGCGATCTGGACGACGGAGTCTACGACTTTACCGGCCAGAACTGCCACTATTGCCGGCAAATGGACCCGATCGTGCGTAAGCTGCAGCGGGCCAACTATCCGATTCGCACGGTCGAATGCGAGCAAAACCACGACCTTGTGAAGCGCTTCGACGTCGCCACCATTCCGACGTTTATCCTGATCATCAACGGCAAGGAAGTCGAGCGATTGAACGGGGCCGTGTCCCAGGATTCGCTCGTCCGGATGTGCAACCGCATTCCGCGCAAAGCGCCCGCAGCAGCGACCGCCGATTCTCGTAATTCACTGGGCGCCCCTGCGGAATGGCCGGGCAAATCGAAACCACGCCTGGAACAGGAAGAACCGGGGCGTGCCACGCTGGAAGCCCCCCGCACTGCGGAGACCAAACCTGCCGCCAAAGAGAAATCGGGACTGACCTGGCCTTTCACCAAGAAAAAACAGGCCATCACATCGTCCCCGCAATCTCCGGCCGTACCGCGCGGCAATGTCGACGATCGCCCGAAGAAGGCCAATCCCGTGGTGGGGAACCCCCTCGCCGCCAGTGTCCGCATTCGGATCCGCGATTCCAAAGGGGATTCTTATGGTTCCGGGACGATCATCGACAGTCGCCTGGGACGAACGGTCATTCTGACGTGCGGCCACATTTTTCGGAATTGGGACCCCAAAGCGAAAATCGAAGTCGACTGGTTCGATAAAGGCCGCGAAGAAACCACCGTCGGCAAGCGCATGTACCACGACCTGAAGGCCGACGTCGGCCTGATCACCATCAATGCCGACTGGGCCCCCAGTTGTCGGGTCGCGCCGGTTGGCACGAAGATCATCAAGGGAGCCGAAGTCGTCACGGTGGGCTGCAGTGGTGGCGAAAAACCGACCGTGGAATTCGGCAAGATCACGGCTCAAAACCGGTACCTGGGTTCGGACAACATTGAAGTGGGTGGCATGCCCGTCGAAGGCCGCTCGGGCGGCGGCTTGTTCACCAAAGAAGGCCTGCTGATCGGCGTCTGTTCTGGTGCCGACCCGCACTACAAAGAGGGATATTACGTCGGACTGAAGACCCTGCAGGCCACACTGGATAAGTGCCAGTTAGGACACCTGTACGGTGAAGGTGACGCCGGCGCAGCCCCTGTTGAGGAAGAACTGGCCGACAACAACGAACAAGAGACCGACGACCAGCTCGCGGACGAATCCGAATTGGCCCCCCCCGGCAAGAACGCCTACGCCGACACCACCCAGCCCCCCAGCCGACCGGCGCGGGGTGATCACCGCCGCCATGACGGCGACACCTCGGTCGCCGTCACCAAGGCTCTGCAGCAGGCGGGTGAAGCCGAAATCGTGTGTATCATTCGTCCCTTGAAGCCTGGGGCGGAAAGCCGCGTCGTCATTCTCAACCGCGCGAGTCAGCGGTTTGTGGATTACCTGACGGATGAACTCGACGAACGTCCCAACATTGTCGAGACCTCTCTGCAGGCGGCGGACGATACGCCGGCCCCGCCGAAAGCCCCGGCCATTCGCAAAGTGAAACGGGTGGTCGCCACCCCGGCGGTCCAGGTGGAAGCAACGGATGAATCTGCGGCGAACGCGCCGCGGGCTTATCGACGCAAGTAACCGTAATCCTGAGTGACCGCATTGCCCGATCCACTGATCATTTCATCCGAATTGCAAGAATTACACGAGAAAATGCCCAATTCCCATCTTGACGAGAATTTAACAACCTGCAAAATTCCGCCACTGCGAAACGCCTGCTGTTTTCCGTAGAGCTCTGCGCACGTATCCCGACCGCGCCAGAGTGAGGTGATGAACGGACTCTTCACCTCAGGCGCTACAGACCCATCCCCGGCCCGCAAAGGAGTGCCCTTCCCGTGAGAAAACTGATTCTGACTGCCACTGGTTTTGTCTTCCTGACCGGGGCCACCTATCTCCTCTCCCCAGCATCTGGACAAGATCGCGCTGCCAAAAGTGCACCGGCCGAAGACCCTTCGGCACCTCACCGGATTGGCGTCATCGACGTCGATTACATCTGGGAAAAATATGACAAAGTCAAAGTCGAGCTCGAAGAGCTGAAAGCCGAAATCCAGGCGACCGAAGAGAAGCTGAAGACCATGCAGCGCAACGGTCAGGAAGCCTTCGAGGAATACAAGACCCTGAAAGACGGCACCGCCGAAAAGAAGGCCAAGGAAGAAAAGCTCAACCAGATGCAGGCGCTGTTCGACGCCAAACGCAAGACGTTCCAGAATGAACTGAAGCGCGAACAGGCCAAGCTGCAGTTGACCATCTACCAGGAAATTCAGGACGCGGTCAAAACCGTTGCCAACCACAACAACATCACGCTGGTCGTCAAGGTTTCGCGCAACGAAGCCGGCAGCATCAGCGACCCGGCCCGGACCCAGGCCATGCTCGGCCAGCCCTGCATCTACCACCGCAAGCAGGACGACATGACCGACACCGTGCTGAACCTGCTGAACAAGCGGTACAACCAGGCCAACCCTGATGCCGCCGGCAAGGTCACTCCCGCGGGTGCCAGCGAAGATGCTGGTACGAAGAAGAAACCCAAGGTCAAGACCGCAGACGGCGCGAAGAAAGCCGACTGATTCTGGCTCATCGTGGCGGGTGACGGCTTGCCGTCGCCCGCCGGTTTTCTCTTTCAGTGCGGAGCCAGCATGAAGCCACGGACTCAAAGAACAATTGCCACGACGGCCCAGGTGACAGGCGTCGGCTTTTTGACAGGCGCCGACATCACTCTGCGTTTCATACCGGCGGAAGCTGGACACGGCGTCGCCTTTACTCGAACCGACAAGCAATTCGCCCCTCCGATCCCGGCGGTCGTCTCTTACACCGTGCCGCGCTCACGCCGCACGGCGATCTCCCGCTGTGGAGTCGTCGTCGAAATGGTCGAACACGTGCTGGCGGCTTTGGCGGGCCTGCAGATCGACAACTGCCTGGTCGAACTCGACGGTCCTGAACCTCCGGGATGCGACGGATCCAGCCTGCAGTTTGCCGAGGCACTGCTGCAGGCCGGAATTGTCGATCAGGGGGCACCCCGCGAACGACTCGAACTGCGCCGCGATGTGGTCGTCTACGGAGATGAAGCCGACCAGAGCGTCTATGGCACTCCGGCCGCCGACGGTCACCTGCACATCCGCTACTCGCTCGATTACGGCGCCGATTCGCCGATTCAGCCACAGCACTACGAAGTCACCGTCACCCCCCAGAACTTCATCGACCAGATCATGTTCGCTCGAACATTCGTCCTGGAACATGAGGCCCACGCGCTGCGTGCCCAGGGGTATGGAAAACGGACCACCGCCCGGGATCTGCTGATTTTCGGAGCCCAGGGGGTGATCGACAATTCCTTGCGTTGCCCCGACGAATGCGCCCGACACAAGATCCTGGACTGCATCGGCGATTTCGCCTTGGCAGGATGTGATCTTTCGGGTTACGTCGATGCCCATCGAACGGGTCATCAACTGAACGCCGAATTTGTACGCCGCGTCAAATTGACTCACGCCGAAGCGGTCTGGCCGACAACCGCCCGCAAAGCGGCCTGATCGTCAACACATCCGTATTCTCTCACGTTCTGTCTCTGCAATTCTTTCGAAGCACATTGGACCTGCAGCATGGCGACGCAAATCCATCCTCTGGCAGAAGTGGCACCCGGGGCCGAATTAGGGGACGACGTGTTTGTCGGACCGTTCTGTCTTGTGGGCCCCAATGTGCAGGTTGGCTCGGGATCACGTCTCGACAGCCATGTCGTCTTGACCGGACACACGAAGATCGGGGCGAACAATCGCTTCTTTCCCCATTGCGTGATTGGAGCCGAGCCGCAGGATTACAGCTATTCCGGTTCGCCGACGCGCGTGGAAATTGGTGACGGCAATACGTTCCGCGAGGGAGTGACCGTCAACCGTGCCGCAGAGAAAGAAGATCACGTCACGCGCATCGGCAACAGCAATCTGATTATGGCCAATTGCCACATTGCCCATAACTGCTGGGTCCACAACAACACGTGCCTGGTGAACGGGGTCCTGCTGGGTGGACACGTGCACGTCCATGACTGGGCCATCATTTCCGGGAATACGGTCGTCCACCATTACGCGACGATCGGCACGATTGCGTTCATCAGCGGCGGCTGTCGAGTTCCGACTGATGTCCCGCCGTATATGCTCTCGACCGGCAACGACAACCCGACGATCTGTTCCGTCAACATTGTTGGCATGCAGCGTCGCGGCATCTCGGCCGAGTCCATCGCCGTGATTCGCAAAGCGCATAAGCTGATTTACCGCCAGCACATGAAGTTGTCGGAAGTCAGTGACGCCTTCCGAGCCGACCTCGGAGACTGTCTGCCCATTGAACTGATGCGACTGCTCGATTTCGTGGAACGGCAGCAGGCAGGAAAAAGTGGTCGTGGTGGCGAAGTGCGACGCGCGGCACCGCCGCCCGCAGAGACGGCACTCGAAAATCGTCGCGCGGCGTGATGCACATTCTCTGCCCCGACAGGGCCGACCAAACCGGCGCGACCCCACAGCACACAGGCAAGACAGCATGAGCAATCTGAAAATGGCCGTCATCGGCACAGGCGCCCTGGGCCGGCACCATGCCAGAATTCTGTCGCAAATGGCGGGAGTCGAATTGGTAGCCGTCGCTGACGCCAACGCGGCCGCCGCCGCCCAGGTGGCAGCGAACTGCCACACCAGTGCCACGAGCGACTTCCGCGAGTTGCTTGGCCAAGTGCAGGCCGTGGTCGTCGCCGTCCCCACTTTTGCCCATCACGCGGTGGTCGCCGAGTTTCTCACGGCCGGCGTTGATGTGCTGGTCGAGAAACCGATCGCAGCGACTGTCGACGAAGCCCGCGACATGGTTGAACTGGCCAAATTGGGTTCCCGGATTCTGGCCGTCGGGCACGTCGAACGCTTCAACCCGGCTTTGGCCGCGGCGAAACCGTTTCTGACTGCCCCCAAGTACCTGAAAATCGAGCGGTATGCTCCATTCTCGTTCCGCTCCACCGACATTGGGGCGGTACACGACCTGATGATTCACGATATTGATTTGGCCTTGAGCCTGATCGATGTGCCTGTGGCGGACGTGCAGGCGTTCGGCACGAGCATCCTGACGGACCGTGAAGACTGTGTGAACGCCCGGTTGACGTTCGTCAACGGAGCGGTCGCCGATCTGTCGGTCAATCGCGTGAGTCCAGTCGTCAGCCGGACGCTGCAAGCCTGGAACGCGGAAGGCTGTACCCATATCGATCTGCAAACGCGCGACGTGACGCATTACACGAAAAGTCCACGGCTGATGTACGGAAAGAGTCCGGTCGATCGCGCCCGCGAGCCCGGAGCGGATATTGAAAAGCTGAAACAGGAAATCTTCGGCTCGTTCATTGAAGTACAGAAGCCGACGGTCGCAGCGGGCGATCAATTGACCGCGGAACTCGCTTCGTTCGCGGACGCAGTTCAGACTCGACGCCCACCGGTGGTCGATGGCACAGCCGCTTTGGCGGCAATGGAAGTCGCGCAACAGGTGCTGGAACGCGTCGCCGCCGCCCCCTGGAATCTGGCCAGCAGTTCGCAACGACGGGCCGGATAGCTCAGCCATTCGAAAGACTCGGGATTGCCGGTCGCCCTCGGTTGGCGAGTGTCTGCCGAAATCGCACGTGTCTTGCTGCAACTTCTTCAAGGTCAACACTTTGCCTCACACTGCTTGAAAAAGAGGCGAGTTCCAGAGATAATACAGGACTTCGGCAGCGGCATGGGCTGATGCAATAAAATCCCGCTCTGGACCAAAACGACTGTGCGATGAAGAAAGCTGAATTGACCGAATATCGCGAGTTGCTCGAAAGCATGCAGGCTCGCTTACGGGGAGATGTTCGCCAACTGACCAGTGAAGCCTTGGGCTCTGACCGCCAGGACAGCGGCGGCGATTCAAAAAGCCCGACCCACATGGCGGAACTGGGGAGTGACACCTTCGAGCAGGATTTCACGCTGTCGCTGGCTGCCAGCGAACAGGAGACCCTCTCGGAAATCGCTGCCGCTCTCCAACGAATCAAGGATGGAACGTTTGGACTGTGCGAAATCTGCACGAAAGAGGGAAAATCGCCCACACAGGCGGCCATTCCCAAACCACGCCTGCGAGCGATTCCGTATGCCCGCACCTGCGTGGATTGCGCTCGGAAGCGAGAAAGCCATTAGACAATGAGAACGGTGCCCAGCAGCCGGTACTGGTGTTTTGGATTCGTCGCCATCGCTGGTGTCCTGACTGACCTGGCGACGAAATGGAAGGTCTTTCACGACTTGGGCGGTCCTCACCGCATGAGCGACTGGACCTACCGCACTGATCTGCTGTGGGGCCGCTTTGAATTCTCGCTGGCGACCACCTTCAACCACGGTGCGTTGTTTGGCATCGGCCAGGGACTGAGTTGGCTGTTTGCCCTGTTGAGCATCGGGGCGGCCAGTGGCATTGTGTACTGGCTGTTTGTTCGCGGCAACGCCCGGAGCCTGTGGCTGACCGTAACGCTGGGTTTGATCCTTGCCGGCGCACTCGGGAACCTGTACGACCGCATGGCATTGCATGGCTGGACCGACAACAACGGGGCGCCAGTGCATGCCGTGCGTGACTTTCTCAATTGCACGATCCCCGGCGTCGAAATTCGTGATTTCAAGCCGCGTCTGATTCGCGAATATCACTGGCCTGTCTTCAACTTCGCCGATGTCTTTCTGGTCACGGGTGCAGTCATGCTCACACTGTACTCGTTCTTCGCACCGCAGCCGAGCGAGACGTCTGAGTCCGGCGGCATCGCGCAGCCCAAAGCAGATGCACCGCCTGCGGCTCCCTCATCCCCGGCCCCGGGCGCAGCGGCCTAGTCGAGATTTCTCGACCGCATCGACCTTGATCCGTCTCGGCCAGACGGCTCGCAGCCCGGCACGTGCTGCCATGTACGGCAGCGGTGGCATTGACGGCCCGCAGAGATCCGTCACGCATCCGGCGGTCAGCCTGATGGCGCAGGCCAGCGCTCAATTTTTCCTGCAGGATTTCAGGTGATTTCGGCCTGGTCGCCTTACTTTTCTCTTTCGCGCGGCGACTGTAAACTACCGGTGCCTTTCGAGCATTCCGCCGGTGCGGCAATGCCCCCTATCGTGAACTATCACTCAAATCCCTCATACCGTATTGAGACCAACTCATGGCAGAATTCTTCCCCGATATTCCCAAAATTCAGTATGAAGGACCGACCAGCAAGAATCCGCTGGCGTTCAAACACTACAATCCCGATGAAGTCGTGGAAGGCCAGAAACTGCGGGATCTGCTGCGATTCGCGGTGTGTTACTGGCACACGTTTCGGGGTACAGGCAGCGACCCGTTCGGGTCGGCCACTTTGCAGCGGCCCTGGGACGATGGATCCGAATCCCTGGAGAACGCGCTCAAGCGCGTCCAGGCGGCGTTCGAGTTCTTCACCAAAATTGGGGCCCCTTTCTATTGCTTCCATGACCGCGATGTTGCGCCGGAAGGCAGCACGCTGAAAGAATCGAACAAGCTGTTCGAAGAAGTCGCCAAGGCGCTCAAAGAACAACAGCAGAAGACAGGCGTGAAGTTGCTGTGGGGCACCGCCAATCTGTTTTCCAATCCGCGTTACATGCACGGGGCGGCGACCAGTTGCAATGCCGACGTGTTCGCCTACGCCGCGGCCCAGGTCAAGAAGGCCATTGAAGTCACCCACGATCTGGGTGGCGTCAATTATGTTTTCTGGGGTGGTCGCGAAGGCTACATGAATTTGTACAACACGAACATGAAACGCGAACTGGATCACCTGGCGCGTTTCATGCACATGGCCTGCGACTATGCGAAGTCCATCGGCTTCACAGGGCAATTCCTGTTCGAACCGAAGCCCAAAGAACCGACCAAGCATCAGTACGATTTCGATGCCGCCGCCTGTCTCAATTTCCTGCGAGCCAACGGTCTGCTCGATAAAGTGAAATTGAACATCGAAACCAACCACGCCACCCTGGCGGGGCACACCATGATGCACGAACTGGAATACGCCCGGATCCAGGGGGCGCTGGGCAGCATTGATGCCAACACCGGCGACTTGCTGCTCGGCTGGGATACCGACCAGTTCCCGACCGACATTTACCTGACCACTCAATGCATGCTCGTCATTCTTGAGCAGAAGGGCCTGGCCCCGGGTGGTGTGAACTTCGATGCCAAAGTTCGCCGCGAGAGCTTTGAACCAGTCGACCTGTTCCACGCCCACATTGGTGGAATGGATGCGTTCGCCCGCGGCACCAAGATCGCCGCGGCGATTCGTAAGGACGGCGCACTCTCGAACTTCGTGAAACAGCGTTATCGCAGTTTCGACGAAGGCATCGGGAAGAAAATCGAAGACGGGACCGTGGGATTTGCCGACCTCGAAAAATACATGCTCGAGAAAGGCAATGCCGCCAAGAACGAGAGTGGCCGACAGGAACTGCTCGAGAACATCGTTAACCAGTACCTGTAAGCACGTCACCCGGTTTTAGTCATCGAAGTCAAACGCCCGTGTAACACATCTGTGTTTCACGGGCGTTTTCTATGGGTCGAATTCACGGGCGCGATTTTTGGCGCCAGAGACGGGAAACTCTGGCACTGAAAGTGGTTTTCTCAACGTTTCGTAAACTTCAGAATCTGCTCTGCCAATTTCGGGTTGGTGGAGATGCCGTTTCCCGAATCTGGCCGGGTCTGACCATTCCAGTCGAAGAACCGCCCCCCCGCTTCCTCGACGATCGGAATCAGAGCCGCCACATCCCAGATGTTTGTCAGCGGATCAACCATCAGGTCGGCACGTCCCGTGGCCACCAGCATGTGTCCGTAACAGTCACCCCAGCCCCGAGCGAGAGCCGAATTGGCAATCAACGCATCAAAAGCGTCGCGCCGGCCGATCCGCTCAAACCCCTGAACGGTCGTAAAGCAGAAGAGAGAGTCGCGCAGTTCCTCGGTCTGCGACACACGCGCCGCACGCACAGATCCGCCTGCAGGCTGCCACCAGGCACCCAATCCCCGCGCGCCCCAGGCCGTTTCCCCCAGTGCGGGAATATGACACACTCCGATCACGCATTTTCCCTCGAATTCGACGCCAATCAACGTGCCAAACAAAGGCACGCCGTGAATAAAAGACTTCGTGCCGTCGACCGGGTCAAGTATCCACCGAAAACCACTTGTCCCCGGCGTCTCTCCAAATTCTTCGCCGAGAATGGCATCCTGGGGAAACTCGGTCGCCAGACCGGCGCGAATCAGTTCCTCGGCTCCCCGATCGGCAGCGGTGACGGGGGAACTGTCACGCTTACTTTCGACAGCCAGGTTGGCATCCTGGTAATACGACAAAATCAGTTTGGCCGCATCCAGAGCCACGTTACGGGCAAACATCAGGCGACGTTCGATTTCAGATTCGGAACTCATCAGTTTTGATATCTCGTTGGTTTTGAAAGCCGATCCCCTACGGAATGGGAATCGTACGCAGAAGACGTTTCAATTGGTACCCGGAAACCGGGTCCTTGCCTAACGGAATTTCAGCGCAACAGGTCCTGCCGATCCTGGGGCCGGGTACTCTCCGCCACGATTGCCGGATTCGATCCCGGATCTGTGTCAATTGTGCCCCAGTCGGCCGTCTTATTCCTCGGCGAGGCGATACAGCACTTCACCGGCTTTGCGAACCAGCAGGATCCCCTCGGCTTCGCGATCAGCAAACGACTCCACCTCAATCGAGTTCGGATCGCGATATCCAAGATTGATCTGCTCACAGAGCTGAGGAGGCAGCCCGGTGGCCAAGGTCACTCGAATCCGACCGTGTTCCATGCCATCGACAAAAGTCCCCTGCCCGCGTACGTGAGTCGAGTGCGCGAGGACCCCGCGCGGGATATGACGGAAACGGTCCCACTGCTTCAGGAAATAATCTCGGCAATGGTACCCAACTTCCGTGATCAACTTGCCGTGCGTGACCGAGATTTCCCGCAGGTGGGGGGCGTAGATGATCAACTCACCACCGTCCGCCACGACCGGCTCGAGCTTGTACATACATTTTCCGGCGACCCACAATTCGTCATACATGGGCGGAGCGCACGAGAGAACTTGCTGGAACGGTTTGGCAACCCGCGTGATGTGGACTTGTGCCGAGAGTTCCGCGGCCCCCGCCCAGGCCGACTCGGGGGTGCCGTAGAATAACCCGTGTATTTCCGCCTTGGGAGAGACGACGAAGGCCAGACAGCGTCGCTCCACGGGGATCAATGCCGCGGCACGGTCAACGACTCGCCGCACAGGCGTGTCCTTGACGCCAATAATCGACGCATTGGTGATCAGCGCTCCCAGCCAATGAAAAAAGTTCAGGATCTCGGCCCCGGCAATGCCGGGGAAAAAGTACTTATTGCCGCCGGAGAACCCCACCACTTCATGCGGAAAGACGGGCCCTACGACCAGCAGCACATCGTAATCAGCGATCCGTGAATTGATCGTGACTGGAACTTCTTCCGCGAGCAGGCCTTCGGAGATCTGTCGGGTTTCGTCGGCGGACAGGCGTCCCAGGGACATGAGCTGCGCGGGATCATCCCATTCGTGGTTAAACAAGTGCAGTCCGACGAACAACTTGGCCCGCTCGTCCTCGGAAATTCCGAGCAACTGGCACATCTGCCGTTCACTCATGGGCGGGTGTGTGCCCAGCGCGAACAGAACGTCCAACTGTTGCACACGACCGTGAAACTGCTGGTAGAGGGCGTCAAACAATAAGGGCAGTGGCGCGGTCCGGGTCCCGTCTGGAACGATCAACAACACGCGCTTGCCCTGATATTCCGCGACGGGCAGATGGCGTGCAATCCACTCGCGAACCTCGTGCTGCGACAGCGTCGGAAGAGTCATATTACTCCACAAAAATGAATTCTTTCACATTGAACAACACGTGCGCCAGATCGGCCCACGCGTGCACCCGATCGTCGGCCGCATAATTCTGCGACTGCGCGTCAACAAAGGCCAGCGATTCTTGAATCTCGCTCTCGCTGGCGGGCCGACCAAACGCCTGCAGGTACATACTGCGAACGCGACCGGCGGGATCAGCCTGCTCCGCCAGCAGGCGCGTCGCCCAGACTTCCGCCTGCTGGATGAAAAACGGATTGTTCATGAGCGCCAGCGCCTGGGCCGGCACATTGGAAACACTCCGTTTCCCGACCGTCGAAAACGGAATCGGATAGTCGAACGCCAGCAGCATCGGTGTCAGGAAGTTGCGTCGCACCGACAGATAAATGGTCCGCCGCCCGTCGCCGTCGATTGGCCCCGATTGCCCGGGACGCCCCCGACCAATCATGAAGGCGGTCAGATGCGGCATCACGCTCGGCCCATACATCTGTCGATTGAGTCGGCCCGAGACGGCCAGCACCGCATCCCGCAGCGATTCACATTCCAGCCGCCTCATGTTCATGCGATGCCACAACTTGTTTTGCGGGTCAATTTCAGCCACACGTGCTTCATCCACAGCGTGGCTCGACATCTGATACGTCTGCGTCAGCAGCAGGCACCGATGCAATTGCTTGATCGACCATCCGTTCTGGATGAATTCAGCAGTCAAATAGTCGAGTAATTCTGGATGCGTCGGCTTCTGCCCCATGTTCCCGAAATCATCGGGCGTCGCCACGAGACCTTCACCGAAATGATGTTTCCAAATGCGGTTCACCAGCACGCGAGCCAGCACCGGGTGGCCCACATCAATCATCCGGCGGGCCAGATCGAGCCGACCGCTGCCGTTTTTCGAGACCGGTTGATCAGCACCACCGATCGCTTCCAGCAACCGCCGGGGCACGACCTCTCCCAGGCGATGCGGAGTGCCCCGCAAATGAATGAAGTCGTCTTCCGGGGTCCCATCGGCCATCGTAATGGCTCGGCGGGAATATTGGATGGCGGCCGATAACTCGTCACGAGATTTGTTCCAGCGCGCGATGGCTTCCTGGGTCTCGGTCGATTGGCTCACGACCGAGACGGGCAAAGAGGTCGCGAGCTCATGGGTCGCGAGAAACTTGCGAATTTGCGCAAGCGCTGGAACCAGGTCAGGCGACCGACCGTCCCCCGCAGCCCGGGAAGTTTCGGGAGCCAGCGCCTCGGCCCAAAGTGTCTCGTAGGCCCCCGCGAGTTGCGCCGGTGAATTCAGGTCACGTTGAGTGAGCAGAACTTGTGAAACCGGATTCACGCGATCGGGGGGCGGGCCATCGTCAGAGAACAGAATTCGGTCAATCGCTACAAACCCGTCCCCCGGGTCTACCAATTCAACATAGGCATTGTGCCCCACCCACTTGCTGACGTCCTGGACATACCATTGCAGCTTCTCGTTCGTGTCGAGATTGATGGTGAGGCCACCATAGATCGGATACTGAATCAATCGAAAACTATCGATGATCATATTGATTTTGGCACCACGCCCGCCGGCATGATACAAAACGTGATTCTTTTCAATCGTAAAGGTCTGTGAACGAATGGTCCCTTCCAGGCGGGGACTGACCGCGGCACTGTGCACCGCACGATTTCCCAGCCAGGACTGAGTGGACAAGGCAAACGGAAACCCGCGCATTTCCATTCCCGCCTCGACCGTAGACTTGCCAAAGGCGTCGCCCGAGAGAAACCAGCCCGACAGTTCGGGTTTCGCAAAATCGTCAAACACCACATAGCGGGATTCGGCCGCCTGGACATGTTGTGTCTGTTGCGTCAGACCGGCCCGCTGTTCGTCGCTCCATGTGCCGACGCGGACATTCGACAGCTCGCCAGGGACCGACGCCAACAGGGCCCAAAGATGAAATGGTTCGGCAGGATTCTTGCGCGCCGGACCGAGCAGGTAGGCCACCCAGCGTGCCAGTTCGGTCGGGTCCAGTTGCCGAGTTTTAGCGACATTCTCGATAACCGCGGTTTGCGGTTCCTGAACCACATCGGCGCCGGGATGGAGGACGTCCAGTGCCCCCAGCAACAGTCCTTTGACCCGTTGGGCCGTAGCGGGTGCCTCACTCGCAGACAGCCGACTCTGCAGGTCGTGAACATCCTGCCGAAGTTTTGCGAGGTCCGCGATCACCCGGCCTCTGGCGTCAGGCAAATCCACACAGGTAAAATTAAAACGCGAGCTCTGCAGATACCCGGACAGGGCGTAATAATCCTTCATGGAAATCGCATCAAACTTATGATCGTGGCAGCGGGCACAACCGAGCGTTTGCGCCAGAAAAGCCTTCCCAAAGACATCGATCTGGTTGTCGGCCCGAACGGCTTCGTCGGCCCGGATATCGACGGGTGAGTGGGTGGCTTCGCCCAGATACCAGAATCCAGTCGCGATGATCGATTCGTTGAATCGCTCCGCAGGATGTCGGCGCGGTTCCGGCAACAGATCCCCGGCGATATGTTCCAGGACGAACTGGTTGTACGGAACGTCGGCGTTCAAGGCACGAATCACATAGTCCCGGTATTCAAAGGCCTTCGGCAATTCGAAATCAAACTCATGGCCACACGTCTCGGCATACCGCACCAGATCCAGCCAGTGCCGGGCCCAGCGCTCGCCGTAATGCGGTGAATCCAGAAGCCGATCCACCACCCGCTCAAAGGCTCGCGGCGATTCATCCTGCAGGAAATCATTGATCTCGGCAGGGGTCGGGGGTAATCCAATCAGGTCAAAGGTCACGCGGCGCAACAACGTGCGTTTGTCGGCAACCTGAGCGGGTGTGAGCCCGGCAGCTTCCAGTTTTGCGAGGATAAACGCATCGAGGGGGGACTGGCACCAACCCGGGTTCATCACGGCCGGCGGAGCTGCAACCTTTAAGGGCTGAAACACCCATTGCTGGGCTTTTCGCGAGGCGAGGTCAAAGTCGGCATTCTTGCGGGCCGACTTGGCATCCGCGGGCCACGGCGCGCCCCGTCGCACCCACTCGGTCAACGCCCCGACTTGCTCATCCGACAATCGAGCCTTCGGCGGCATTTTGATGTCACCGTCGTAGCGGATCGCGGCGACCAGTGAACTGCGATCGGGTTGCCCAGGTTCGACCACTGGCCCAGTATCGCCCCCCTGCAGTAACGCCGCCCGTGAATCGAGTCGTAAGCCCCCTTCTTGTTTAAAGTCGCCATGACACTTATAGCAACTCTCTACGAGCACAGGCCGAACGCGTTTTTCAAAGAACTCAACGTCCTCCGACGACAGGTCCGCCGCCCGCACGGCAGTCACTCCGCACGCCGAAACGACAACGACCAGACGGGCGAGGCTCAAAATCGAATCGAATGCTCTCATGTTTCCGTTTTCTCCGCACGAAGCGTGGCCGCCAGCCTATTTGGCTCCCTGCCGAATAAAGTCTTCGGTAAAAACCACGTGCTTGATCGTTTCAACTTCCATCTTCCCATGGGGGCCCGGCGTCGCGCGCTGACCTTTCAGCGTGTAGGTGTAGCTCGCATGCAATCGGCCGTCGGCTCCCTGGATGATCGAGGGATACGAAGCGGTGGTAGCTGCGGGACCAGGCTCATCGAGTTCCAGCGGGCGGTGCCATTTCCAGGTCGCGCCCTCATCGTCCGACAACGACACCGACAACTTGTGCCGGCCCTGTTCGGTGTCGTTGTTGATCAGCAGCCACTTGCCCGAGGCCAATGCAATCACTTCCAGCCCGGCTCCCGGGTTGGGGATGTCGGTATCAACCACGGTGGTCCAAGTCTGGCCACGATCAAGTGACTCGCTTTTGAGCGCCCGCTTGGGTGGGGGCCCATTATCCCGCATCAAAGCCACCAGGGTGCCGTCCTTTTTGCGCACGACAGAAGGCTGAACGCCACCATAGCTGACAAGCGGCGTACTCGCCGTCCACGTGGCGCCCCAGTCATCACTCAGAGCCATGATCGAAAAGTCGAAGCCGTCGGAATACAGCGGCATGATCAGGCGCTTTCCGTCGATGACCAGCGGATGGACGCGGGTCATCCACCCCATCCGCGTAAAATACTTGTCGAGAGCATGTTCGCGACGCTTTTCAAAATACTTTTTTAAGCGGTCGCGCTGCGATTCGGGCTGGCTGTCAATCAACAGCAGATCGGCATCACACTGTCGCGTGACAATTTCACCGAATTCGGGCCCCGGCCGGAGTATCAGCGTTTCGGACGACTCCCAGACGGGCGCTCCCTCTCGCTCATAATCCCCCGAGACCTTGTAGCGCGTGAGAGCGGTATGCCACTCATTCGCAATAATCGTCTGCCAGATCAACCACAGCTTCCCGCGCGGGTCGATCAACAGGCAGGGGTTGGTGTCAGGAAAACCGGGCGCATCCGCCAGCAGAAACGGTTCACTCCACTGCGTTTGGCCACGGCGTTGGCGGGCCCCAAACACCGCCACGTCGTCCGCTCGACGTTCACCCGATCCCTGATACCAACAGACCAGCAGGTCTCCGTTGGGACATTCGACGAGACACGAACCGTGGGAATGCAGATGGAGCGGAGGAAAAATCAGTTCCGATCGCAAATCACCGCTGGCTGCACCTGCATCAGAACCTCGGGGCGGATCGGCCGCAAAGACGAGCGTTCCCCAGCCCAGCGCGGCCACAAGTGCTCCGGCAACGACACGGACGGCCAAACCCATATGTAACCCCTGTTATTGATCTCGGTTCCATCGCCACGAATTCACCCAGTCCCCAAACACGATTCGCATCGACGCCAGTGTATGTTTCCAAACGACGGAAGTCACGTGGCCATCTTGGCGACAGCCAGCCGGACCGCAAACCTGCCATCAAGAGAGGCAGTGCCGATTAAGTTCAGGGCACCAGACCAGTATTAAGGCCGCCGCAGCCCGCAAATGCCGGTGTTGAGTCAGACTACAATCGCCGTTAATATCGCCTGTTGCACGAAAAACGGGAGTCTGCGCGAGAAACTGCTGTTTGGTACACCTGTTGCTTTGTCGTGAACGGAATCATGCGCCTCGATACCTACCAAACTGACAATTTCTACGACGAAATGTTCGAGTCGGACGGCCGTCCGCGGGCCCGCACGGCACGTCTGGCAGAACGATTGGTCTCTTTGTCTGAGGGTGAACTGCAGCGTCGGCAAACGGCCGCCGACCTCACTCTCCTTAATATGGGGATCACGTTCAGCGTGTATGGCCACGCCGCGGGAACCGAAAAGGTCTGGCCTTTCGATATTATCCCGCGAATCGTCGAGCTTGAGGAATGGAATCGGATTGAGCGCGGCCTGAAACAGCGAATTACGGCACTGAATCTCTTTATCGCTGACTGCTACGGCGCCGGAAAGATCCTGAAAGACAAGGTCGTTCCGAGTGAATTGTTGCACTCGGCGAAATGCTTCCTGGATCCTTGTGCAGGGCTCAAGCCCCCCAAAGGCATCTGGTGCCATATCACCGGGACGGATCTGGTCCGCGATGGTGATGGCGAATTCTACGTGCTCGAAGACAATTTGCGCTGCCCTTCGGGCGTATCGTACGTCCTCGAAAACCGGGAGGTCATGAAACGGACCTTCCCGAAACTGTTCGGAGGACTCAAGATCCTACCTGTCGAAGATTATCCCGAACGCCTGCTGGAGACGCTGCAGCATCTGGCTCCAGCGGGGGACCACCCACCCACCTGCGTTTTGTTGACTCCGGGGATTTACAATTCCGCCTACTTTGAGCATTCGTTCCTCGCGCAACGCATGGGCATCGAACTGGTGGAAGGTTCGGACCTGGTTGTGGTCGGCGACCGTGTGTGCATGCGGACAACCCAGGGATTCCAACCGGTCGATGTGATTTATCGGCGGATTGACGATACATTTCTCGACCCCAAAACGTTCCGTCCCGATTCGGCACTAGGCGTTCCCGGACTGATGGATGTCTACCGGGCTGGTAAGGTCGCTCTCGCCAACGCGCCGGGCACGGGCATCTCGGACGACAAAGCCGTGTACGCCTACGTGCCCGAGATCATCAAGTATTATCTTGGTGAAGAAGCCATTCTGAAAAATGTCCCCACGTTCGTTTGCTGGGACGAGAAGCAATGCGAACACGTGATCGCCAACATCGACAAACTGGTCGTCAAACCCACGAATGAATCGGGGGGATACGGAATTCTGATCGGCCCGAAATCGACGGCGGAAGAACGTGCGAAATGCGTCGAGTCGATTCGCGCGAATCCCCGTAATTTCATTGCCCAGCCCACACTCTCACTCTCTCGAGTCCCCACGATCGTTGACGACCACCTCGAAGGCCGGCATGTGGATCTGCGTCCGTACATTCTGTACGGCAAGGATATCTACGTGCTGCCGGGAGGATTAACGCGCGTCGCACTGAAGAAGGGCTCACTGGTCGTGAATTCATCGCAGGGTGGCGGCAGCAAAGACACCTGGGTTCTGGCGGGTTCGTGAAATATGCTCAGTCGCGTTGCCAACTCTGTTTACTGGATGAATCGCTATTCGGAGCGTGCCGAAAACGTCGCGCGATTCCTCGACGTCAACATCAACCTGACGCTCGACTTAGGCGACACCATGAAGGAACAGTGGGGTCCGCTGGTCGACACGACCGGTGACCGCCCCGCGTTCGAGAAGAAATACGGGGCCCCTACCCGAGAAAACGTGTGGGAGTTCTTGACCTTTGATCTCGATAATCCCAACTCGATCGTTTCCTGCCTGCGCGCGGCTCGCGAAAATGCCCGCTCGATCCGCGAGATCATTCCCACAGAAATGTGGGAAGAGCTGAACAAGTCGTACTGGATGGTCCGTGGCGCCGATACCGCCTCGGCACTTGATAAGCCGCACGACTTTCTCGGTCAGATCAAGATCTCCAGCCAGTTGCTGATTGGCATGACCGACTCGGCCATGTCGCGCGGAGAAGCCTGGCATTTCGCCCATCTAGGGCGACTGCTCGAACGGGCCGACAAGACATCCCGAATTCTCGACGTCAAATATTTCATCCTGCTCCCGTCGACCTCTGAAGTGGGGACCCCGCTGGATCTGATTCAATGGTCGGCACTGCTGAAGTCCGCCAGCGCATTTCAGATGTATCATCGATCCCGCGGCCGAATTTCTCCCTCGCAGGTTGCAGACTTCCTGATTCTCGATCGTGAGTTTCCGCGAGCGATGCATTTCTGCCTGATCCATGCGGAAAACTCGATTCACACGATCACGGGGTCACCCGTCGGACAGGGCAATACCCCGGCCGAACAGCAGATCAGTCTCCTGGGATCGCAATTTGATTTCGCATACATCCAGGACATCATCGAAGAAGGATTGCATGAGTTTGGCGATCGCTTTCAGACGCGTCTGAATGCGGTTGACGATGCCGTATTCCAGACGTTTTTCGCCGCTCGGCCAGTCGAACTCGTCGAGCAGGGGCAAAATCAAAGCCAGTCGTAGAATTTTCCGGGGCCATCAATCCCTGTTGCGGGCTTCTGATTGCGGCACGGGCCGGTTTCTTCATCGTGTCGGCGAACCCATCGCTCCGGTCCCACAGATTGCCCCCGCGTCCGATTTTGGGCGTGGGCTTGTTTTCCCGCGGTAACGTAATATGCTCCGGGCACGGCGGTTGAACCCGCGAAGCCGCATCACCTGCCGAACTCAGCCGGGCCGAAACGGCCCTGCCGCCGGTTGGTCAATTTTCAATTTCCTGCCACTGTTTCTAATCTTCCCTACAGTTATGACCTTTTGCCTCGCAGCCAAAGTCCAGGACGGACTCGTCGGGATTGCCGACACGCGGATTACCTCAGGATCCGAATGCATCACGGCCCGAAAAGTCTCGGTGCATACCCATGGCGAACACTCGCTGTTCTTGATGACATCAGGACTGCGATCCGTGCGCGATAAGGTCGTTACCTATTTTGAGGATGTCCTGGAATCAGGGGACGTCGATGTTGATCGTCTGTACAAGGCGGTCAACGCACTGGCTCAACAGGTGCGGCGGGTGGCGGCCGAAGACAAAGAAGCGCTGGAAGCGAGCAACCTGCGATTCAATCTGCATGCGCTGATTGGCGGGCAGATGGAGCACGACAAGGAACACAAACTCTACCTGATGTATCCCCAGGCGAATTGGGTGGAGATTGGCCCCGGGACTCCGTACTCGATCATCGGCGAGACGGGCTACGGCAAGCCGATTCTCGACCGCACATTGAAGTACTCTGATTCCATGAACTTTGCGCTCAAGGTCGGTTGCCTGGCGTTCGACTCGACGCGAATCAGTGCGGCGAACGTGGATTTCCCCATCGATGTGGTCATCTACAAGCGCGACAGCTTCGAGATCATTGAGCACCGCTTTGAGAAAAAAGACCTGGTGGATATCTCGAACTGGTGGCAGGAACGACTACGCGAATCGGTGCGTCTGTTGCCAGACGATTGGATTCGGTCGGTTTTCCCAGACCACATCAGCGGCGGAGGCTCAGGATCAGAACAGGCGAAGCCACCAGGTTCGGCGTAGACGCTTTCGGCAGTGGCATAGACCAACCACCCCTCGCAGTCGCTGGCCACGAATCAGGGTGAGTCAACTGACGAACCGCGAATCAGGACGGAACTTGCGGCCGCGTGCCGCAGATACGACTGAAACTGCGGGGAAGGGTTTACGATTTCAATTTCGGTCCCCAGATCGTTCGCCATGGCCAGACGAGCGACGATGTCCGTCGGAATGCCCGCGACGTCGGTGAGATCGAAAAGACAGATTGTGCGTGTTGGTGCGGTTTCCATGGCAGCATCTCGAACAAACCGACGCTCGTTTCCGGTCAGGGCAGGCCTGCACACCCTCTTTACGCCAGCCCCCGATAATCTGTGGGATTTGCCAGCAACAAAATTCCACTTTCTACTGGGGGCCGTCTGCGACGCTTTCAGCAACACCAGATCGGTCTCGCCCAGCGACTGCGCGAGCCGATGCCCGGAAAAGTTGGCTGTTACTTTCCTGATCGGGGCTTACTCGGCTGACTCTCGGGGGCGGGTTGGGGTGATTTGATTGCCTGATCCGCCATCAGTGTCATCACCAGGGCCTGCTCCATTTCACCCGTCTTGAAACCAAAGGGACCGCGGCCACTTTTGTAGGCGATTTTTCCCTGGCGATCGATCACGTACAATCGGGCGGGCATTCCACTGTACGCGTTGCCGACTGGATCGTTGATTTCATCAACCAACAACGGCATGGTCGGCTTCAGCAATTCCTGGCATTGGGTGGCAACCGCGGTCCGCTCTGAGAATGTCTTCGGTTGCGCAACCGCAATTCCCAGCCGTGCGTTGGACTCCATCTTCCACCCGTCGGTCGGATGGGCTTCGCGGACGTAGACCGCCAGAAAGACAGCGTCTTCGGCAAAGCGTCGACGAACCGATTCGACTCCAGGAAACATGGACCGGAACGGACCGCAGGTAAAATTGCCGAAGGTCAGCACAATCGGCTTTTTCCCTATGACTTCGGCCAGGTGAATCGTTTCCGAAGCATCGACCGTTTTCAAAGTGAAATCAGGTGCCGGCTCATTAATGCCGGGCCCTTCTTCCAACGACCCAAGTTCGCCGGCGAATAATCCACGAATCAGCATCTCCGGATCGGGAGCATCTCCCGGCAGAAAGGAACCCGAGGAGCCCCCCAGCACAGCATCCCGCAGGTCTTCGGAGAGGAGATGATCTTTACCTGCCGCCGCGCGGTCAAAAAACGCATTCCACTCTTCACGCGACAGCTTGCCATCTCCTGTTGGATCGATTCGTCGAAACAAACGATTCACCAGATACGCCTGCTGCACCCAGGGGTTCTGTTCGGACCAGTCGAGATCGTCGGGCGTGATGGCGCCATCGAGATTTCGGTCGAGGCGCGCAAACCAAGGGGCGGGAACGTGTAAATCGTCAGCCGTTATCGCCTCGGATTTGGCTCCCGCTCGTTCACTCAGCCAGTCCCAGTTGTAACGGGTCGCGGCCGGCCCGAACCAACCGTCACGCGGGCCCATCATCGAACCCTCGCGGACAATGGCCAGCACCATCCGCACGGCTTCGGGAGGTTTCTGTCCCGCATACCTGGCTTCCAAGTCTGTTAATCCAACGCCGAAATGCCGTTGGATTGCCTCCAGAGTGGCGGCCGAGGGCTGTGGCACCGAATCGCCGGTCGACTCGGGCTTTGCGGGCCGTGCTCCGGTGGGTTTTTCCTCGGCCAATAGATCGGGAACCGCCATCAGGATCACGGCGATCATCGCAAACACAGATCGATTCTTGATACTCATGACGGTTCTTTCTTGAACTGATGGAATCGCGGCGCAACGACTGCGATTTCAGATTCCACGATTACTCTTCCAGTGGGAGTCCGGCCGCTTCGGTCAGGCGGTCAAAATAGTTGGCCATCGTCACGCGATGGACAATCTCAGCCACCTCGGAATCGCTGAAGAACTTTCGCAAGTTCGCGATATCGGCATCAACGATCCACTGCGGCTCAACCGTGAGTTTTCGAGCAAACTTCAGCGTCTGTTGCTCACCGGCCGTCAGGCCGTCTTTGGCCTCATCGATGGAATAGATCTCGGAATCGCTCAATCCCAGCGCTCGCAATCGCTGTCGTGCCTGACCGAGTGCGTACCACGCACGGTCGTTTCGCGCTGCCACCCATGCGATCTGGGCTTTCAACCTGGGATTCAGACGCCCCTTCTCGACCAGAACCTGGTAGGCCACGGCATTTCCGGCCCCCGCTTTGGGGTTCGACAACATGAGCCTGGCCCAATTGGGCAGAGGAGCGCTGCCGGGAAAACTCGCAACCGCTTCTCCGAGGGTTGTGCGCGCCGCATCTTCTTCAGGCAACGGCAGACGCGACGTCCGCTTCGCGGCCCGAGCCAAAGCGGCTTCCACTTCGCTGCGTGACTCCAGAGCCGGGCGCTCAGCAGGCAGTGCCGGAGCCGAAACACCCTGAGGCCGTTGCGCATCAATCGGCGCCACACTGGTCACGAACTTTTGATACTTCGGATTCGTGGGAGTTTGAAATTCGCGATGATCTTCCTGGGGAATCCCCAGTGAATCGGTCCAGCGATTTGTGGAATTGTATCGCGCGACCAACGAAATGATTTCAAACACCTGCAAATCGCTGAAATGCGCTTTCAAACGATTGATGTCCTCATCGTTGATTCGATGAGGTTCGAACGTCAGTTTGCGAGTGAACGCAAACGCGGCTTGCTCGGGTGCGGTGAACTGACTCCAGTCGCCATCCAGTGCCGCGATCCGGTCATCATCCAATCCAGCCGACAAGAGCTTGTGCTCCTGGTGTCCCAGACAATAATGACAGTTATTCACGCGCGACACGATCCAGAACAGTTCTGTCGCAAATGCGTAATCAAAGACCTGGTTGGGATCGCGTTCGCGCGGATTCGCGGGGGGACGCACGTTGGTGTTCGTCCGCAATTCTTCCGGCAGGTGCAATGCCCGCATCCGGCCATTGTTGACAAGGCCGTTGCCAAGACCTGCCGCACCACCGCCTGCGGCCGCACGCTCGCGCGCGGCCTTGATTTCTTCGGCCGTGGGGGGCGGCAAAGGCAAGCGCGGCTCGCGATGTCGCAATGCATTCAACGCCGCTTTGACTTCTTCGCGGGTCGTGGGGACATTCTTGGGTTTGCCCGCGTCGGGTCCCGCCGCTGGATCATCAGCCGCGACCACCACGGACGCGATCGCAACCAACAACGGGGCGAATAATCGAACTTTAAGCATGAATCGATCCTGATCTGTTGAATTCGCAGGTTTGACGCAATTGGCCGCAAGCGCAGAACGCAGGAGCGCGCTGCGGTGACTTATTCGAAGTGATCGTCGGCGCGCAACACAGTGATTTCGGGCTCGAGAGTGACCGCGTAGGCAACGCTCTTCCGGGTTTCCGATTTTCCATCCGCCGAGAGAACGAGCTGGGCCTGGACTCGCCAATGTCCACCCGCTTCGAGTGGCGCGCCCTGAACAGCAAATGACTTCAGCGACTGTCCGGCACGCCAATCTTCATCGGCGACGTGAATTTGCGGGCTCTCCTGCTGCAACTGGTCTGGTTTCAAACCCGACTGCCACGCTTCGAGAGCTTGCGCCACGACCGTCGTCGCTTCGTCCTCGTCTCCCACCAGCACAACGGGACCTTGCCTGCACCCCGCGAACAGCAGACTGCTCAGCAGCGAGCATAACAGCCATCCCGCCCGAACATTCCTGAACCAACCACTCGTTTTTGAAGGCAGTACCAACACAATTTGTCCCCCGTCAATACGCGGAAAAGCAATGTCTCTACGAGAAATGATCAACATCGTCGGATCGAACAATCAGAGAACCAGACGGTTCGATCCGACGGAACAACACCCGATTGAGCGTTAGAATTCGCCCACGACTTCGCCACCGCGGCGGGACCCAATCGCCCGCCAAGTTACGAGACTGATCGAGTCGGCAACGAAACGGACAGAGCCATCGCACATCAGAACCTGCACGCCACCAATGTGGCGGCTGGCAGCGGTCGTCGAAATACGTCCCGGGGGGAACATGCAAGACCGCGTGTTGGGTCCCGAAACATGGAAGTAGCTGGTGGTCGAATGATACGACTGCATCCAGGGGGCCCCCACGTTTGACACACCCTGCTGGGTCAGATCCGCCGGATTCGCCGCCTGACAGAAGGCCACCGCTTCGTCAGGTGTCGAGGGATAGGTCCCCGGCCGGAAAGTATCCATCGGCGAAGACACACTGTTGTTGAAATCGCTGAAGGGATGTTCGCTGAACGCCGCCGTGTTGCTGGTGCCGTCCGTAATGTCGGCCAGGCGAATGGCTTTTTGCGGGACAAACACACCGTTCGGAGCCGGCATGTTGTAGTTCGAGTTCGCCGGATCGGTCGAAGGCTGGCCATTCAGAAGGCCGCTGCCCTGCGAAGCGCGGTAATTCGTCCCCGCCCAACCGGCTGGAATTGCGTCCCCCGAATCAGACGGACACAAAAACGACGGGATAATCGTCGCCAACGGGGCGGCGTTGCTGGCATGACTCCACACGACGTTGAAATTGATCAGGTTGTACACGTTGCCCTGATCCAACTGGGGAAGCAGGAACGTGTGGACAGACATCGTGTTCGGCAGACTGCTGCCACACAACGGCAGGACCGAGTAGGAAGACGCGTAGCCATGAATCGCCAGACCAATCTGCTTGAGGTTGTTCTTGCACTGTGTCCGCCGGGCGGCTTCCCGCGCTTGCTGAACCGCTGGCAACAACAACGAAACGAGAACGGCAATGATGGCGATCACCACCAGCAGTTCGATGAGCGTAAATCCGCGACGACGCGAGACGGTTTTCAGCATGGGTTTAACCTTTACAGAAAAAAACGAAGACGAAGAAATCGAGAAACGCGAATGAATATCACGAAAAATCCGGCCTGCATTCACGCAGGCCTCATTTGCAGCGAGAACGCGGCCACAAGGGCAGGGGGCAAGCCAGACGACAGGTGCACGCAACGCCCTACGCCTCTGACCTGAAACCAGCAAAGCGCCACGCAAATTCAACGTCTGCTTCCAGGCGCAGCCCAGAAGACCGGGAACCTGGAGAGCAATTCAGTTGTTGCCAGCGACGAGATCGCGAAAAAAGACGGCCAAACCAAGAGACCACCGGGCATCATCCTGAAACAGATGACGCACCAGCGTGGAACACAGGGAACGGGCCAGCCAACATCCCCCGGCGGAAGCACGCACCTTGCGCAGCATCAGGCACAGGAAATGTCGTTCGCGAAATCGGCCCAAGGATTACCGAGGGGGACGCAAAATGCTCAAGCCGTGCCCGGTGCACACCATGGCACCTGGCTCAACGAGCAAAACCCCCGCCTCGGGAACCAGCGCCAAGCCAGCCGAAGCAGGGATGGCCCACTGTTCCACACGGACTTCCAACCGCTGCGAAGGGGCAACCGGGGGGAAGGAGCCGTTGGAACAATTCGGCCCATGACAGCGTGGACGCGCCGGATCATGCGAATCAGGCATACCGTGGTCGACATCGCTGACAGAATTATGGCCCGCCATCGCCGCTTGTCCGCTGACTTTCACGTAGTCGCCGCAACTCGCTTCGGCTCGAGAGGGCGCTAAGACGCACAGGGACAGCAGCACAAAAGCTGCCATAGCCCCCATCCGCACAGTCTGTTGCGCAACCTGCCGAATCATCAAAACAACCGTGAAAGACAACGAAAGCTGCGGGAACCGCAAAATGGATATGAAGTCAGATACTAACAGTTAAGCAGCGACACCCAGAATGTCAAGTAGAAAGTTCGGCCTGCGAAATGTAATTCAGGAAACTTTCTAGAACTTGG
>JAFEBR010000048.1 GCA_018242565.1 Planctomycetota bacterium
CCGGACGCTTCGTTCCGTCGCCGCCCCCCATGACGAGATCGATTGCACTGGCCACGTAGTCGGCGGGGACTTTCTGCAGACGCAGGACGCGGAAACTGCGAGCCTTGCCATCCACCTTGTCGAGCAGCAGGCGAATTCGCAGTTGATCGGAAATCGACGCCTGCACGACAATGGCGCGGCGCTTGCGATCGACCTGCAGCTTCGTGGCCGGTTCGAGATCCCCCAGTTCCTTAAGCATCGATAAGACGGTTTCGGGGTCCGCCACGATCAGAGGGTAGACCTGGGTCTGAATATTGTCGCGTAGCAGCGACCGCGATTTTTCCTGCGGTGTGTCGAGCATGCGCACCGCCTGGGTGATCACAGCCATCTGTTCGACCGGCGCATTCACCAGGATGCTGTTGTCGCGCGGGTCGGCGACCAGGTAGACCGGTGGGGGTCCGCCGCGGCCTCCCGCGTTAGCCCCGGCGGCGCCGGCGTTTTTCTGAATCAACTGGGTCATCTGCTGAACCAGTGTCGCCGGGTCATTCGCGGCTGCTGTCGTGCTGGATTTGTCGAGGCCCAGCAACTTCTGCAGTTGCTGCTGTACTTCGGTGGCCCGCACATGCTTCAATTTGAACTCGCGAACCTGGCGGTCCTGCCCCTCGGCCGACTGCTCTTCGACAAGCAACTTCTGAATCTGGCGCAGATTTATCACCGCGTCCATGACCTCAATCCGATTCGTGGACTTCAACGGCGAGAGCTTGCCATTTGGACTCAGCAGTGATTTCAACTCAGACGCCGCGGCCTCGGCGGATAACGTTTCGAGAGCGAACACGACGCGCACAAAGTCATGAGGCTGCGCCGCAGCCAGTTCTTCTGGTTTCATCCAGGGGACCAGGCTGGGATCGAGCTTCTTGATCGGCACGACGGAGAGAATCTCGCCGTCCTTCAGCATCGTGAAGCCGCGGTCTAGCAATTGCCGGTTGATCAGATCGCGAGCCTCGTCGAGCGTGTATTCCCGCTCGGTACGCAGATTCACAAAACCTGATGGCAATTCCTGCCAGTCGAGACTCAGGTGCGAAATGTCGGCCAGCCATTCAATGACGGCCGGCCAGGGCTGGCCATGAAAATTGAAACGCAGCTTCCCCCCCTCAACTGGTCGGTTCTGCAATTCTTCGGGATCGGGGGGAACTGCCGGCGTGGCCGGGCGGTGCACATTCGGGGTCTCGGCCTCTTCCTCCGGAGGCTGCGGACTCCCGGGCTTGGGATCGTCGGCCTGCAGCACTCCGCACTGCCAGATCGCGAGTGCGACGACAAGGGAGATCCATGAACGGGGACTGTTCAATACCGAACAGTCCAATTGTTGAGTCGCTTTTTGTGAGACCATTTTAACTGCATGCCCTGCAATCGGTTGCGTGAGGAACGCGGGGTAGGTTCTGGGGCTGAAACGAATATATCCGTGCTCATATGAGCATTCAATGCCAATCCAGGCAATCTGCGAAATTTGCCCGGCCCCACTCGTCCGATAGCCACGGCAGCGTTTCTGCGTTTTGGGCCCAAAATGTGACGTGAAACGGGCCAGGTTCACGTCGATCAATGCAGGGCCCGATTTGCGCACAAATTCTGCGAGCCACGAGTGCTCGGAATATCGCACGGCACTCCGCGGCCTCGAGCCGCGTCGGTCGCTGGTCCGAGTTACGACTTCACGGTTGTCGGCACCGACTGGCCATTGTGTGGCGCATGGAGCACCGTTTCTCCGGCTGGCACCGGATACGCCTGCACCGGCAATACCTTGTGGGCTGACATCTGGCCGGCATCACGCGAAATCGTCAGCGTATACGTGGTCATATCAAGGCAGTTTTCCTGGTCTCCGAACGGATTTTCGGTTTCGACCCCGGCCTCTTCCATCCCGAACAACCCCAGCGAGACGATTGCGACCAGCACCGGAGACCACCAGCCACAATGGTCGCACACGGCGATCGGCAGCGTCAGCAGGTACACCAGAATCAACTGCTTGATCATGACGACGTACACAAACGGCAACGGAGTCTTCTGGATCTTTTCGCAGCCCCCCTGGGCATCAACCATGCGCGACAACTGATCTTCCATGTGGCGTCCCATCTGCGGACTCAACTGCCCCTTCTGCAACTGCAACACGATCCAGTCCGAAATTGCCGAGGCGACAGCGCTGGGAGGATTACCGAAATGCGCCGCCCGGACCCGCAATTCTTCAGGCAGGAACATCTCGGTTTCGCTCATGTCCAAAACACCACGCAAGCAGCAACGCACGGTGATGACATATCCAGACACCAGATCCGCCAGATGGTCCCCGGCGTCGGTGTGCGCGACCCCCGCACGGACCAGATTCCGGCTTGAATTGATCATCTGGCCCCAGAGCGAACGCCCTTCCCAGTAACGATTGTTCGAGGCGTTCATCCGGAAGACGATCAAAAACCCCAGCAAAGATCCCAACACCGCGTGAGGACCAGGCTGCAGTTGGACCCAGGCTTTCGCATTCGGCCACTCCAGAGACATACCGATCTCGTACAGCGTCTGAATGATCAGCGCGAAAAACGTCACCCAGAAAATACGGCCGGTAATCTGGCGCAGGGCAGTGCCGCGATAAGAGAAAACCGTGCCATACCAGTCGTAACGATTGTAGTCGATCATAAATCTTCACAAGGATTTCGCCGAAACACGCCGAAATGGCGGGGCTCGCGCCCCTCTGAGGTAATAACTTGCCCCCCCGCGTCGCAAGGCTCCCAGACACAGTCCGTCGCATCACCATTGGATTTCACAAACCTGACTCAGCGCAACGCGGCTTCCATCCCCCCTTCTCGGATCAATCAAACCCCATTCTCGCAGCATGGAGAAGCACTCCTCCGGCTGGCGAGCATCCCCATCGGGGATGTGCAAACGGCGTACCGCGCGCTCCGCAAGACATTTACAGACAAGCCTTTACGATCTGCCCGCCAGTCGTTTCCCGCAGTTTTGCCGCCCCAGAACGCCGATGGCATTTCAAATCGTGCCCCTGATCCGAACCGACGCCCTGCCACGGGGTTTGGCGACCCCGCCCCAGATCGTGGCAACACCGGGCCAACTTCCCGACCGATGAAACCGTTCTCGCAGGCACCGCACCGAGCTGCCCACCCTTGTCTGAACCAGCAGGGATTTTCCACGGTCAGGAATCGACACGAATCATAAGGAGCAGGACCACGTCGTTCTCAAGCAGGCGATTCTGCCCGAATGCCCTTCCATGAACATCGCGGCCACCAGACGGCGATCACCCCAAAGTCTTAGAGTATGAAGGGCTCGCGCCACACCCCTCGGTTGATTAAGTCAACCGAATGTGCGACCCTGATTTCGTACGATTCCTTCAGTGGGCAGACCAGGTGGCTCCGGGGGGAAATCGTACGCCTCGGGCATCCTGGCATTCGCCTCGGGAGCCATCGGCTTGTGTTCGATTCTCACGCCTTGCGTCATTGTACCGCGACATTCGAATTCGAAGGTCACCCGTGCTGCCACCGCGTTATGAATTGCACGAACAACTCAGGGCCGACTCTCATGGAGTCAGTTATCGGGCCTTCGATCGCGACACAGAGCGACCCGTCGAAATCCGGATCTGGCAGACAGTTGATGAATTCCAGTGGGAGGCGATCCAACGCCGTTGCCGACTCGCCGAGTTGATTGATTCCCCCTACGTCCGGCGAGTGCGGGCACTGGAACTGGAATCAAAGCCCGCCTATCTCGTAATCGACCCTGCCAGCGAACAGTCTCTGGAAGACTTGTGGGCCGATCAGCGACCGGTGGCCACCCCGTCGGCCGTGCGCATTCTGCATCGCATCACCCTGCCTTTAATCGCCGCTCACCGAGTCGGCTCCAGTCATGGACAATTGCTGCCATCCGAAATCGGTTGGACCGGGCACCCCGAAAGTGAAGACTGCGCCTGCTGTCTCGATTTCACTCCCCGGCCGGCGAATCTGCAGGGCAGTCTGGCGGAAGACATCCTGCGATTGAGCCGTCTATGGGAATGGCTCACCGCCGGCGCCGAGGGCGATTCCCCGGCTGACTGGCAGGGTCTGTCAGAACTGTTGCAGTCGATGCAGTCTCCCGAACCGGCCCGCCGCCCAACGGCTATGACCGTCGCCACCACCCTCG
>JAFEBR010000489.1 GCA_018242565.1 Planctomycetota bacterium
AAACCCGGGCGGCTCGCTGGCGGTAGGTGTTCGGCGGGCGGTGAGACGCGCGACCCCCCGCGATGCCCCCCCCTTCGGCAGGGGGGGATCCGCGGTAGTCGCTTGCGGTCCGCAGAGACGGGCGCGGGGCAGCGTGATAGGGGTGCTCGGGGCGGGGGTTCGGCAAATTATCCGGCGGACATGAGAAAATGTTCAACTTGGGACCCCGGAACGCTCGCATTCGGTTCAAAGTGAGGTTAGGATTCACTTATCAGGATGTCTTGATGGGTTGCAGGAAGCAATGTTTGGCTGGCGTTTTGCCCGGAGAGTTGCTTCTGTGAATTCTGGTCGATCGCGTCTCGTCCTGAGCCTGTGCTCGTGGCTGTCTGTGTCCGGAATCGTGTGGGCCCAGGACAAGGCTCCCGAGCCCAATCCGCCCCAGTACCAGTTCGATAAGATCTCGGTCCCTCCGGCCAGTGCCGAGGAACCTCGCCTCGAGCGGGTTTCCGTCCGGAAAGCGCTCGATTATCTCGAACAGGGGGCGCTCGCCTGGAACGGCAGTCGGCAGTGTGTGACCTGCCATACGAATGGCACCTACATGGTCATTCGCCCCGCGCTGACCACACAAGCCGGTCCTCCCAATGAAGAGATGCGTCGGCATTTCGTGACCAGCCTCGAGCAGTTTGGCGAGAAGAAGCCTGAAGATCAGCAGATGAGCGTCGCCCCCGCCCAGGCCATCTACATGGCGGCCGGGCTGGCTGAGTGGGATGCGAATGTGACCAAAAAGCTCTCGCCGGAGACCGAAAAGGCGCTGGCTCTGATGCTGAAACTGCAGCTGGAATCGGGGACCTGGGGATCGCTCGACTGCTGGCCCCCCTACGAATCGAGTGCGTTTCATCTGGCGACCGTGGCCGCGATGGCCGTAGGGACGGCTCCGGGCTGGCTGGCCAATCTCACCGACGAAGGTTTGAAGGCCAAAGTCGAACGCCTAAAGAACTACCTGCGGACCGAAACACCCCGGCAAGATTACGACCGCACGTTGTTACTGTGGGCCGCCGCACGCGTTCCCGGACTGCTCGAAGCGGGGCCCCGACAGGTGCTGGTCGAGATGGTGCTGAAGAAGCAACGTGAGGATGGCGGCTGGTCGATTCGGTCCTTTGGGGAACCGGAACAATGGGGACGCGGCAACCGGGCCGACAAGCTGCGGGCCGAGCCGGAATTGGCCAATCCTCCCAGCGATGGCCATCAGACAGGCCTGGCGCTGATCGTATTGCGTGAATCGGGGATCCCGGCGAATGATCCGCGGATTCAAGCCGGGGTCAAATGGCTGCTGGCCAATCAGCGTGCTTCGGGACGCTGGTGGACGCGGTCCTTGAACACCGAAAAATGGCACTTCATCACCTACAGCGGCACGGCCTTCCCGTTGCTGGCGTTGTCGATGTGTGATGCCCTGCCGGCGGTGGAACCACAGACGTCCAGCCGCTGATCGATCTTTTGGTCACGCGGATGTCTGGTGCCGCACATTGGTCGCCGCGGGTTATCGTTTGGCTGGTGCTCGCCGATTCACGACCGGCTGCCAACGCGTTGATGCCACCTGTTCAACACGTCTCACGCAGGCGTTGCCGGGCCGGGGTGGGTTTGAGCAGCTCGTGACGGGTCGCGCGGTTGTCGCGGGGGTTGCCGACTGCTAGAATCTGGCACAACAAAATGCGACGCGAAATTCCTGAGTCTTTCCTCGGGTTTCGTCGGGCAGACTGAACCGGCGTAACTCGACTTCCGGCGTGTGGTTTCGATCACGGCAGGCGAGGTGGAGAATGACAGCGGGGCCGAGTGCGGCGATGCAGTCCAGCGTGCTGGTCTTGAACCGGCTGTACATGGCTGTTCAGGTCATGTCAGTCCGGCGGGCGTTTTGTTTGCTCTGCAAAGACCTGGCCGAGGTCATCAACGTCGAAAATGGGACGTACGTGTCGTACGACTTCGACAGTTGGCGCGAAGTCAGCCGCTGGAAGGCGTCTGTCGAGGGCCCGCAAGAGCACGAAGACTGGATCCGGGCGGTCAATTTCTCAATTCAGGTGCCCCGGGTGATCCGCCTGTTGCGGTACGATCTGTTCCCCAAAAACGTGGTGAAATTCAACCGGCGGAACATCTTTCTGCGGGACGAAAACCGCTGCCAGTACTGTGGACATCGGTTTTCGACGCAGCACCTCAGCCTGGACCATGTCATGCCCCGCAGTCGGGGGGGGCTGACGAATTGGGAGAACATCGTCTGTGCCTGCCTGAAGTGCAACGTTCGCAAAGGGGGCCGGACGCCGCACGAAGCACAAATGCGGCTGATCAAACGGCCCGTCAAACCGAAGCGCAGCCCGATGCTCGCGCAGCAGTTGACCTGCGTGAAATACGAGTCCTGGAAGCAGTTTCTCGACGAGGCGTACTGGACTGTCGAACTGCAGGACTGATTGCAGTTGACTCGGCGACTTGGTAGGCTGAAATGAGGCAGCTTGGTGGGCTCAGTAGGGGCTCACGTCGGATCTCCGCCCGCCAACGCACTCGCCCGATTTGCCGGAGAGTTTCTATGTTACGTCGCGCTTGTTCGAAGTCGCGTCGACGGCCGCAAGTGCCGGCCGACCGCGCCGGCTTCACGCTGATCGAGTTGCTGGTTGTGATGGCGATCATCGCCGTACTGGCAGCTCTGCTGCTGCCCGCCGTGCAGAGCGCGCGAGAAGCCGCCCGCCGATCGCAATGCCTCAATAACATCAAGCAAATCGGTCTGGCGGCCCAGAACTACATGTCGTCGAACCGCAGCTATCCTCCCGGCTGGATCTGTTCGACCCCCAACTGCAACGCGGTGGCCCCCTCGGCGACCACGTTCTTCACGAATAGCGGTACCGGAAAATTCCGCCTGCCCGACAAGAGCATCGTGACGATGGATCCCATCAACTGGGTGGTCGGTCCCGACTACAGTTGGCAGCAACTGCTGTTGCCGCAGATGGACCAGAGCACCACGTCGCTGAATTTCAGTCTGCCCAAAGGCGGGGCTCAGAACCTGAACGGGCCGGCGTTCGCCATGAAGATTTCGACCTACGTCTGCCCGTCGGCCAACGTCAACGGGGGAGGCATTGGTTACTGTACCTACCGCGGTTCTCCCGGGTCACGGCCCATTTCGCTCAGTGGCAGCGGACCGCCGTACTATTCCAACGACGGCTGTTTCTATATGAACAGCGACGTGTCGGACCGGACGATCAAGGACGGCACGACGACCACGATTTTGTTCGGCGAATCGCAATTCGGCTTCTGGGGAGATTCCCTGAGTTGCTGTGCCCGCGTCCCGTACACGGTCGCCGTGGCTGGACAGGCGCAGCCTGAATCGCAGACCCGTGCGTCGCTCGACTGGATGGGTTCCCCCGTCAATGGCACCGGTTCGTCGTTCCTGGAAGTGACCCAGGGACAACAGACGGCCAACGGGGCCCAGTTTGTTGTGTTCGGATTCGGCAGCGCCCATGCCGAAACGGTGATGTTCTGCATGGCGGATGGATCGTCCCGCGGCATCAGCAAGTCGGTCAACCCCCAGATCCTCAGTGCCCTCGCGACCCGCGACAGTGGTGAACGGGTCAGCGACGGCGATTTCTAAAACGCAAGACCGCAGACGGCACACCAGGTGGTGTTCGACTCTGCAGTTGAAAATGACAGTCGTGAGTGTTCCGGTCACGGAAGACTCACGACTTTTTTCTTGCATAGTCCCGGGGAGAATCGACCCCGGTGTGGCCCCGTTGAATCGGACCTCGTATGGCCTCGGCAGACAGTTCCGTCGCGAAATCGGCTGCAACAGCCGCACCGGCCCGGCGGGGAACACGGTTTCGCTGGTGGCTGTGGGCCGTTCTGGCGGGAGTCGTGTTGTGCGTGGGACTCAATCGGCTGGCGTATGTGCATGCCCGTTCGATGCTGACGTACGCCGACGGAGGGATGCGGACCCGTTCACCAGAAAAACTGGGAGTCGCCGACAAAGTGGGGTTGGCCCTCACGGGCATCCGTCTGCCCCGCCCCGTGCTCAAGCGAACTCCAGAAGCCGTGGGCCTCAACTACACGACGGTGGCACTGCCGGGGGGTGATGCGGATTCATCCCGGACGCCGGCGCTGGAACTCTGGCAGATTGCCGGCGAATCTGAGCGGCCAGTCGTCGTCATGTTTCATGGGTACAGTGCCTGCAAGTCCGACCTGCTCGATGAAGCGGCTTTGTTTGCGGAAACGGGATGCTCGTTGCTGCTCGTTGATTTTCGCGGCAGTGGCGGGTCTGAAGGAAATACGACGACGCTTGGCTTTCACGAAGCTGAGGATGTCGCCCGTGTCTGGAAGTATGCCCGCGAATGGCAACCAGGGCACCCCATTCTGTTGTACGGCAAATCGATGGGAAGTGCCGCCATCCTGCGAGCCGTGGCGCACTTATCGGCGGCACCCGACGGAGTCATTCTGGAATGCCCCTTCGATCGCCTGCTGTCGACGGTGGAAAATCGGTTTCAGGCATTGCGGGTGCCTGCCTTCCCTATGGCGCGCCTGCTGGTGTTCTGGGGCGGGGTGCAGCAGGGGATGGATGGCTTTGCGCATAATCCAGTGGACTATGCCACCCAGGTGAAGTGTCCCACGCTGCTCCTGCATGGAGCTCGCGACCCGCGGGTGACGGTCGCGGAACTGGAGTCGATCTACGGTCAATTGCCGGGGGAGAAAGAACTGGTCCTGTTTCCCGAGGCCGGGCATGAATCGTACGTGGGCGTCGATGCGGAGCGGTGGCGCCGCGTCATCGCCGATTTCTGCGCACGGTACTGAGACGCTGGGCCGCTTGCACGTTGCGAGACGCGATGCTTACGACGCCGGCGGAGTGGGGCGTTGCCGGGGAGTGTCTCCCCGTTGCAGGCGGTCATACGACGCTGTGACCGAATCGAGCCAGACCTGGGCATTCTGGCCACGAATCACGTCGGCGTGATCTTCGTCGATGGGCAAGGGGCACGGTTCGATCAGACCGGGTTCGAGCTCTTCCCAGAAGCAAAGAAAGTCGGACAGATACGTCTGAGCCCCGGCTAACCCGATTGGGATGCCGAGCGGGATGAGCCGGGCCCGTCGCATCTCTTTGGCGTAATGCTGTCGCATGTAGAGCCAGCGCGAGTTGCTGTCTGGCACCTGACGGGGGTCGGCGGGCAGGGGGTTCGGAAGTGGGCCTTTGGTCCAGCGTGCCCGCCATTCCCGGGCTCGCAGTCGCCAGCGAACCTTCAGCAGGTGGGCATTCAGTCCGAGTGAATAATTTTTCGAATTGCGAGTGGGCAATGAGGGTTCAACCAGGTGGATGGCGACCCGCTCGCCATGGGCCTGTTGCAGCGCTGCGGCCAGGCGATAGGCCAGAAACCCGCCATACGAGAAGCCGACGAGCAAGACCGGCCCGGCCAATCCCAGCGCATCGAGGGCCCGCATGTAGGCGTCGACTTGTTCGTCGATCGTCAGGTGCAAGGCGGGCCAGACGTTGAAGCCATCGAGTCGCAGAAACACGACCGGAACTTCGGCCGGAAAGCGTTCCATGAGCAGAGGCACATACCGCGCGTCCCCCAGGCAGATGATGGGCGGAGCTTGTCCACCCGCACGGTAAACCCGGGCATATTCGGGGCGCTGATGTGAACCGGGCAACGTCAATAATTCGGAGGTGATTTCAT
>JAFEBR010000490.1 GCA_018242565.1 Planctomycetota bacterium
ACCCAGACCAGACCGCGGCGTGACCTGGGATTTCTCCGGGGAAATCGGGTTGCGCACGAATTCGGCAGAGTGTTCAGCCGGATGAGTCATCGATTCCTGAAGTCCTCTTGATCGCTGCAAACCGAACTTCCGTCGACCGATTGGTCACAACAATTTGCTGATGATGTCGAATTCGGCGACATTCAGGCTACTATAGTATGACGCGCTCTGCATTCGCCAGCCGCACTCTCAGGATTACGAATTCTTCAGTTCTTACCTGTCGACCCGCACAATCCGCAGAACATGCCAGCCACATGACCCAGCCCCAACCTTCAACGACCAATGGTTCCGCGCGCCCCAAGGTCTTCCAGCAGACGGTGGAATATCGCCGACTCGAAGACGCCGATGCCCGGCGCTCGGCCTGGAAGCAATGGGGCCCGTATCTGTCCGAACGGCAATGGGGCACTGTTCGCGAAGACTACAGCGCACACGGCGATGCATGGAACTACTTTCCGTTTGAAATGGCCCGCAGCCGTGCCTACCGCTGGGGAGAAGACGGTCTCGCGGGTCTGTCTGATGACCAGGGACTGTTGTGCCTGGCACTCGGCCTGTGGAACACCCGCGATCCGATTCTGAAAGAGCGACTGTTCGGTTTGACCAACGGCCAGGGCAACCATGGCGAAGACGTCAAAGAGCAGTACTTCTATCTCGACGCGACCCCCACGCATTCGTACCTGAAGATGCTGTACAAGTATCCCCAGCACGAGTTTCCTTATGAGCGGTTACGGTCCGAGAACGCCCACCGCCCCAAATCCGCGACCGAATTTGAACTGCTCGATACAGGAATCTTCAATGACGACCGGTACTTCGATGTCTTCGTCGAATACGCCAAAGGGGCCCCCGACGACATCCTGATGCGGATCCGCGTGTACAACCGCGGCCCCGAGGCGGCTGTGCTGCATCTGTTGCCCCAGGTGTGGTTCCGCAACACCTGGTCCTGGCCGGAAGGAGACCGCCCCCGCCCCCAACTCCGCCAGGAACACGCCCAGTGCGTCGAAATTCAACACCCGCAACTCGACCGTTACTGGCTGTTCGCCGACGAAAACCCGGCCCTGCTGTTCTGCGATAACGACACCAATGGCGAGCGCCTGTATGGCCAGCCTGTGGCCGCTCCCCCGCGTTATTACAAAGATGGCATCGACGAGCACGTTGTGCATGGCACTCCCAATGCCATCAATCCCGAGCAGCGCGGTACGAAAGTCGCCTTGCATTACGTACGGACGGTTCCCGCCGGTGGGATGACAGAAATCCGCGTGCGACTGACGACCGGCTGGCATAATCAGCCGTTTGTTGACTTCAACGAACTCTTTCAGCGGCGTCAGACCGAAGTCGACGAGTACTACGATGCGCTGCAGTGTGCCATCGAATCGGCTGACGCTCGTCTCGTACAGCGACAAGCGCTGGCCGGCATGATCTGGAGCAAGCAGTTTTACTACTACAACATTCGCGAATGGCTGGCGGGCGATCCCGCGCAACCGGCCCCGCCTCCGCAACGTCAACACGGGCGCAACGCCGACTGGGACCACCTCTCGAACGCCCACATCATTTCGATGCCCGACAAGTGGGAATATCCCTGGTACGCGGCGTGGGACCTGGCATTTCATTGTATCCCCCTCGCGCTGGTCGACGCGCGATTCGCCAAAGCGCAACTCGTGCTGCTGACCCGCGAATGGAACATGCATCCCAACGGGCAGATGCCGGCCTACGAATGGAATTTCGGCGACGTCAACCCGCCCGTGCACGCCTGGGCCACCTGGCGCGTGTTCCAGATCGACCGCAAGATTCGCGGCGACCGTGGCGACCGTCAGTTTCTCGAGCGGGTGTTTCACAAACTGCTGCTCAACTTCACCTGGTGGGTCAATCGCAAAGACGCTAACGGCCACAACATCTTTCAGGGTGGGTTTCTCGGCCTCGATAACATCGGCGTGTTCGACCGCAGCGCACCGCTGCCTTCCGGAGGACACATCAATCAAGCCGATGGCACCAGTTGGATGGCCATGTTCTGTCTGAACATGTTGCGGATTTCCATCGAACTGGCACTCGACAACCCCGTCTACCAGGATATCGCCAGCAAGTTCTTCGAGCACTTCCTGCACATCGCCGAGGCCATGACCAACATTGGCGGAACGAATGATGGCAGTGGCCTGTGGGACGAAGCCGACGAGTTCTATTACGATTCGCTGCAGTTCACCGACGGGCGGGCCATGCCACTTAAAGTGCGCTCGATGGTGGGGCTGATCCCGTTGTTCGCCGTCGAAACGCTGGAACCCGGGACTCTCGACCGCCTGCCCGAATTCAAGAAACGGCTCGAGTACTTTTTGGCCCACCGCCCTGACCTGGCCCGCCTGGTCTCGCGCTGGAATGAACCGGGGCTGGGCGAACGACGCCTGCTGTCGCTGTTACGCGGCAGTCGCATGAAGAAACTGCTCAAGCGCATGCTCGACGAAACCGAATTTCTGTCTCCGTACGGTGTCCGGGGATTGTCGAAGGCCCATGCCGCTCAGCCGTACACGCTGCACTGCGACGGCCGTGAATTGACCGTGTCGTACGAACCGGGCGACTCGCTGTCGAATCTGTTCGGCGGCAATTCGAACTGGCGCGGCCCCATCTGGTTCCCGGTGAATTACCTGATCATCGAATCGCTCCAGAAATTCCACCACTACTATGGCTGCGATTTCAAGATTGAATGCCCCACTGGTTCAGGGAATTTCCTGACCATCGACGGCGTGGCCCGTGAATTGTCTGATCGACTGACTCGGTTGTTTCTGCGGGACAGCCAGGGGCACCGCCCCGTCTTCGGCCAGCACGAAAAATTGCAGAACGACCCCCATTTCCGGGATTATGTACCGTTTCACGAGTACTTTCATGGAGATACCGGTCATGGTCTCGGTGCATCGCACCAGACCGGGTGGACCGGGCTCGTGGCCAAGCTGCTGCTCCCCCGGCAGCAGGAACTGACATACATGACTCATCACGAAGAAACACACATTCGCCCGACACGCAAAAAGACCTACGAAATGCGCTGACAGCCACGGTTTCTGGTCAGGACCTTAGTGTGCGCCGGGCCCCCTTGGACTCCCCGGGGCGTCGGTTGTCGTCCAAATTCACTGGTTCCCCGGAAAAAACCTGCATAAAATCGGTTCGCAGGAGTCGCTGAACATGAGCACCACTGAAGTCGCCGAAGAGGTTGTTGTCGTGACCGAGAAGCCGGCGCCAAAAACCCGGCCCGACACCAAGCGCCAACCGCCGTACGCCGTGATCGTGGAAAATGACGACTTTCACACCTTCTTCTATGTCATCGAGGGGCTGGGCAAGGTCTGTGGTCACAACCGCCAGAAAGCTTTTCTGCTGGCGACCGAAATCCACACCCGTGGACGGGCCATCGTCTGGACAGGGACGCGGGAACTCGCCGAGTTGAAGTGTGAACAATTGCGGGGCCTCGGGACCGATTTTTACGCCACCCATCCCGTGACGTTTCCACTGGGTGTGTACATCGAACCGCTGCCCGAGTAATTTCCTCTGCCCCCCTGCCAGTCCCCGGCTGAGGTCGGCGGCCCTGGAAACGCGGGCTCTTCCCGGCACGTCCCGAACGACCCGCGGGCGTGGGGGTTACCCGTCGCGGTTCTACCACAGGCCGCTCCGCCCTACAGTTTGCAAGCCTGTCTGCGCGTGTTACAGTCGCGACCTGGAAAAACGGCGCGGCAACGTGCCCGTACTGGTCCGCCTCTGAGCTTCACCCGAAAGAGAAACCACAGCGTGGCTGCTGCCTCTCCATCAACCGATCAGAATTCCCCACAGGGCCAGCCAGGGTCCATGCAGTTGGCCTGGCTGATCGTCATGCTGCTGGTCCCGGTCGCGCTGCTGAACTACCTCGATCGGCAAATGATGGCCGCGATGAAGTCGTCAATGATGGGCGACATTCCCGACATCGCGACTCGCGCCAACTGGGGACTGGCCCTCGGCGCGTTCAAATGGGTCTACGCCGTCTTAAGCCCCCTGGGTGGCTATGTCGCCGACCGTTACAGCCGGCGGCACGTGATTGCCGCCAGCCTGTTCGTATGGTCCGCTGTCACCTGGGGGACGGGACATGTTGACACCTTCCAGCAACTTGTACTGGCCCGCGCGCTGATGGGCATCAGCGAGGCGTTTTACATCCCAGCGGCCCTGGCGTTGATTTCCGATTTTCATGCCGGCCCCACGCGTTCGCGAGCAGTCGGTTTGCACCAGATGGGGATGTACGCTGGCATCATTCTGGGCGGGTTTTCCGGTTATGTCGCCGACAGTCCTCAGCTGGGCTGGCGCTGGGCCTTCAGCGCCTGTGGCGTTGTGGGAGTCTTGTACGCGCTGCCGCTGTTCGCATGTCTGCGCAATCCACCGCGGCCGACAGATCCGGCCACAAAGCCTTCGCCACTGGCCGCTGTCAGTGAACTGTTCAGCAACTCGGGATTCATCCTGCTGGTACTGTACTTCACATTGCCGGCATTGGCTGGTTGGGTCGTCAAAGACTGGATGCCCGACATCCTGAAAGAACAATTCCACCTGGGACAGGGAAAAGCGGGAATCTCTGCCGTAGTCTACGTGCAATTCGCGTCATTCATCGGTGTGGGTCTCGGAGGCTGGCTGGCCGACTGGTGGATGCGCCGCACGCTGCGGGGGCGCATTTTTGTGAGCGCCATCGGGATGTCGTTCTTTCTGCCTTCGCTGTTCGGGGTGGGCAACGCATCAACCCTGGGACTGGCGATTGGTTTTCTCGTTTTGTTCGGCCTGGGCTGGGGCTTTTTTGATTGCAACAACATGCCCATTCTGTGTCAGATCGTGCGGCCGCAACTGCGGGCCACCGGTTATGGTTTCATGAACCTGGTGAGCATCAGTTGCGGCGGGTTCGCCGACTGGGGTTTTGGCGTGCTGCGCGACCGGCAGGTGCCCCTGAATGTGATTTTCGGGGTCTTCGCAGCCACCGCCCTGCTGTCGATCTTTCTGGTGCTGTTGATCAAGCCTCAGGCCGCACCCGGTGAACGACGGGACTGAGGGCGAGCGAAATAAGCCGTGCGACACGTTTCGGTACGGCTTTGAGAACATCCCGCTCCCGAGCTTCACGTGCGCACCGACTCCGTTCCGCGGATCGTACCAGGTGTCGGGCGAAACACTCTCTCTGTCGGCTTTGAATTGGATCTCGGTCGCAGATCCAGTTGCCACTCCTCACGATTGGGTCGCCGCCAGCTGGTCTATTCACTTCGGCGGCATCAATCGATGCGACGGAAGAACACGGATCGCGACACACGGCCGCGACCGTTTCCCGCGTCCACCGTTCGTCCAGAAAAACCTGTCCATGCAAAGCCAAGCGGATGCCGTCGAAACAGCCGCCGCGATCGAAAACGGCCTGACTGCGTGGGCTCCATTCACACAGACTGGCTGGCCTGAAAAAAACGGAAGCCGGGCAACCATCAGGTCACCCGGCTTCCAGAACACTCAAGACATCTCTTAGCATTGCAGGATGCGGCATCTGCCGGCCTGCCGTCGGCATGCATCGACCAGCGAACGAGTCGCTGGCCGAGCCTGCGGCAACGTCTGCTTACTTAATGTCACCCTTCGTATTGATACCACTGAAAACGGTATTCGCCAAGTTAAGGTTGGTCGAATTTCCGTTGTACAGTGACCCATTCTGCGACTGGCTGTTGGCGTACGACAACAACTGCAACAGGGTGACTGACGTGTTATTCGCCACACCGAACGCGGCACCGTTAGTCCCGACGTTGTAAGTGTGACTTCCGATACCCTTGGTCGAAACGTTGAACCCGTAGTTGCTGGCCATCGTTCCGCCAGCCAGGCTCGAGTTCGTGACGTAGGTAGCGAGGGCCACCGAGAACACCTGAGCATCGACCTTCTGTCCGGAAGCACCGAAGAAACCGTTGCCCAGATACAGGGCCGCTACTTCCGAGTTCTTCATGGGGCTACCGTTGGATTTAATTACCGAATGGCTGCCACACCCAGATCCATAAAGATTCGGGAATGAAGCCGCCAGCCAAGTCGCCAGAGCAGTGGAATTCGGTCCACCATTCAGGCTGTTGATCAGGGCCTGGCCGTTATTGTTCTGCCAGAAACCGATCGTTGCGGTATCACCTTTTACGATGGCAGCCCCCGGAGCAACGAGGAACCCAAAATTCTCGTTGCAACCAGACGTGCCCGCAGTCAGGTTGATTGCGGCAATCGTTTCACTGGCACCCAGGATGTAGGACGTGGTTCCAGTCGGATTACCAGCATCGGGAGTCTCTTCGTTGTAGCCGGTCACATGGGACGACGTGATTTTGTATGTCCCGGCCAGCAGTCCGGTAAACACATAGCTACCGTCGGTCGCCGACTTGGTCGTCAGCGACACCGCCTTGTTATTGACGTCGGTTCCAGTCAAGGTCAACGTTACCCCGCTGATGCCGCTGTCACCCGCATCGAGAATGTCCGTGGCGTTGTTATCCGCGTACACTTTGCCAGCCAGGCTCCCCAGCACTTCACCGAAGTTGTAATTGACTCCGGAAGAATTGGAATTGAGGAACACCGAGGTGACCTTGCTGCTGCCAGCCGTGCCGCCCAGGCTGCCGACACTGACCGCTCCGTCTTTGTAGCCGGAGGGGGTGATTTCGGTAATCGTGTAACCGGCGGCATTGCTGGCGTTCAGATTGGCGAACGTGTACTTACCTGAACTGTTCGTCTGGGTCGACAGCGACACCGCGTTCCCGGCGTAATCGGTTCCGGTCAACGTCACCGTAACTCCGGCCAGCAGAGTCTCTCCCGAGGCATACGAACAACTGTTGTTCGAGTCAACGTAAACGACTCCGCTAATGCTCGACACACCATACAACTGGGTCCCGTCGTTGTCCGCGCTGAACAAGCGATTCTGAGCCGAGTAGAAAATGTTGCTTCCTGCCGGGCCAAACGTATCAATTGCCTCTCCGCAGACAAAATCGATCTGGTAATCACAATTCGGCAGCGTGACGGTCAACGTATGCCAACCCACGGTCGAATCGGCGGCCGACAAGGTGGCCACCTGGAAAATCTTCTGCTGCGAAGCCGTATTCGCGTTAAAGGTCGACCCCGGAGCGATGTAACTGACAAGCGTCTGCGCCTCGCCTGGTTCGACCACGTAGAACTTCACGGTGACTACGTCACCCTGGTTCGTATTGCCACGCAGATCGGTCACAGTTTTTGACCCGGACACACCCGGATGCGTAATGATGTAACTGATCTGGTTGATCTCGGCCTTGTCGCAGACTTCAGCGTTGTCGAAGTCATAACCGCCGTTCGTCGACCCAGCCGTCACGTTAATCGTGTAATAGGGCAAGTTCGTCGGTCCGGTCTGGACGTACCCGGCCAGCGGGTTCTCCTTGACGAAGTACTTTCCCGGAGCCAGATCGTTGAACAGATATTGGCCGTTGTACCCAGAAGTCGCCGTGAGGATCGCAACACCATCCGCACCATCCAAAGTGTTGCTGTTGTTCTTGTCGATGTACAGCGAGAAGCTCGCCCCGGTGAATGCCGTGTCATCGCCGCTGAAACCGTTTCCGGTGACGTCAAAGTACTTCGTGCCACTGATTGACGCACCGGTCACAACTACGCGTTCACAGGCATTGTTCAGGTCCGCGTACGAGTTGTTATTCACGTCGCCGTTGTACGTAGCATTCCATTGGTACGTGCCGACCGCCGACGACTGCGAGGGAATGACATACCCCTTGGAAGTCGTGTAGGTGCCGTTTCCGTTGACTGCAACGGATTCGGTGTAAACCGTCGTCGCACCCAATTGCAGGGTAAACGTGATCGTTCCCGTTTCGGCATAGCCTCCCGACAGAACTGCGGAATCTTGCAGCGCGGTCGTATTGCCGATCGCGGCACTCGTGATGTTCGGGGTCGTAACGATCTGGGGACTCGTCGCAGTGACAGACTGCGTCTCGTTCTGACCGTTGTCGACAGCCGTCCTGTTATTCACATCGCCGTTGTAAGTTGCCGTCCAGACGTAGTTCCCGACCTGACCACCCGTCGTCGGGATCTGGTAACCAGTCGGCGTCTTGTACGTTCCGGCGCCATTCACGGCGATCGTCTCGGTGTCAACGACGACATTGCTGGGATTACGCAACTGGAAGGTAATCGTCCCGGTCGGGTTATAGCCGCCAGACAGAACGGCCGTGTCTGTCAGCACCGAACCGCTGCCAATCACCACCGCACCACCGGCCACCGTATTGATCGCGGGAGCCGCCTGGCTCACCAGAATCTGCTCGCCGGCATCAATGTTCGGCATGAACGTGATCTGTGTCTGAATGCCGAAGCTGGGGCTATTTGCACTTCCCGAGAACGGGTTGATGAACAACACGCCGCCGGGAATCGGGTCGTTTTGATGGGCAATCGACTCGGCCACATACGAGTTGTAGTGCGCCAGCAGATCGGCACTGTTACCCGTCGGATTCAGATCAAACCGCGAACCGTACTCGAGTTTCCACACGGCGGCTTGAACTGCCATCGTGTCGACGTCCGAAGCGGTTGCAATGTGCGAGATCAGGTAACCGAGTTCCCGGGCGTTGACCGCGGGGAGAGCATAGCCCAGATCCTTCACATCGCCGATTGAGTTGATCTGCGCATTGTAATCGGTACCCAGATTGATGTAGTGGTTAATATCCATGCAGTACATGAACGGAGCTGCCTGACCGTTCACGCTACCACTGCTGAAATTGCCGGCGGATTCGCCGAACGTATTTCCATCGAAGATGACGCTGTAGCCACCCTGAGCACTCCACCCGATGTTCACCGTTCCGAGGACCAAACCACCGAGGTCGCTGTAACCAAGGTTGTTCGCATCACCGCTGTAAACGGCTTCCCAGTGGTAGGTCGAGGGAGTTGCACCGCTGCTGGGCAACGTGTAGCCGGTCGTGGTCGTGTAGACCCCGTTGCCATGCACAGTCACATCTTCGTGCGTGAGCTCAGTCGTACCATCGTACAACGTGAATGTGATCTTTCCGGTCGGATTATAGCCGCCGGTCAGACGAGCACTGTCTTGCAGAACCGTCGTCGAGTCCAGCGTGATGGCCGTGTAATTAGGGGTCGTCGAAACCGTGGGTGTCGACGGGGTGACGGTTTCGGTTTCGTTAACGCCATTGTCAACTGCCGGATGATTGTTGGCATCACCACTGTAGGTCGCGACCCACAGGTAATTTCCGGCGACTCCACCAGTCGCAGGGACCACGTAACCCGCCGGAGTCGAGTACTCTCCGGCCCCGGTCACATCAACCGTTTCCGTATCGACGACTTCGTTCGTCGGACTGTACAAAGTGAACGTGATCTTCCCGGTGGGATTGTATCCCCCCGAGAGGACCGCGGTGTCCTTCAGTGCGACACCGCTCCCGATTACCACAGGACCACCGGCCACCGTGTTGATGGTCGGATTCGCGGCGGTGACGTTTTGGTATTCGTTATCGCCGTTATCAGTGGCGCTGGTGTTGTTGGTATCACCACTGTAGGTGGCATTCCAGAGGTACGCACCCGTTGTGGCTCCGAAGCCCGCAACAACGTATCCCGCCTTGGTCGAATACGTTCCGGCTCCATTCACCGGCACCGATTCAGAGTAAATCACGACGTTACTGGGATTACGCAGGGTGAACGTAATGCTGCCGGTGGGATGATAGCCTCCCGTAAGCACAGCAGTGTCGGTCAAAGCCGTACCGCTGTCGATCACAATGCTCTCGCCAGCAACCGTATTAATCTCGGGGCTCGCCTGGCTGACAATTTCGTACTCATTGGCCGAGTTGTCGTGAGCGCTGTGGTTGGCCGCGTCACCGCTGTACGTCGCACGCCAGAGGTACGTGCCTGCGACGCCTCCGCTCGCGGGGACGACATAACCGTCGAGAGTGCTGTAGGTACCCGCACCATGCACATCCACAGTTTCACTGTAGACGGGGACCGTATCGCTACCCGGGCCAAACAAATCGAACGTGATCGTGCCGGTCAGGTCATAACCACCCGACAGGACCGCGGTATCGGTGAGCGGTGTCGAAGTTCCGATCAGGACCGTCTCGCCAGCCACCGTGCTGATGGACGGATTCGCCGCAATGACCAGTTCCGTTTCGTGCTCGCCGTTATCTGTGGCTCCTACGTTATTCAGGTCACCGCTGTAGACCGCATTCCAGAGGTATTCACCGACAACGGCTCCCGAATCGGGAAGCACATAACCGTTCGGTGTCGTATAGGTGCCGGCGGCAGAGATCGTCACCTCTTCCGAGTAAATCGGGGTGACGAGATCGCCAGGCGCATAGAGATTGAAGGTGATCGTGCCGGTCGGGTTGTAGCCACCCGTCAAGACGGCCGTGTCCTTCAGCACTCCCCCACTGCCAATGATCACAGTACCACCAGCGACCGTGTTGATCGCCGGCGTAGCTGCCAGAACCGATTGGTTTTCGCTCGTACCATCATCGGTCGCCGGGTTGTTGTTCGCGTCGCCGCTGTAGACCGCATTCCAAAGGTACGTGCCAGTTACTGCTGCGTCTTCCGGCAGTTGGTAACCGTCTTGAGTGGAATAAGTTCCCGCTCCCGTGACCGTCACGACTTCCGAATAAATCGGCGTCATGTTGTCTCCCGGGGCGTACAGATTGAACGTGATCGTGCCGGTCGGATTGTAACCGCCCGCGAGGACCGCGGTGTCGGTCAGCACACTGCCACTGCCAATGATGATTGAATCACCGGCGGTGGTGTTAATCGCTGGATTGGCAGCCAGAACCGTTTCGTATTCGTTTTCACCATTGTCGGTCGAAGGGTTGTTGTTGGCATCGCCACTGTAGGTGGCATTCCAGCGGTAGATGCCCGGCAACGCGCCGACAGACGGCAACACAAATCCATCGGGAGTCGAGTAGGTTCCGTTGCCGTTCACGGTCACCGTTTCGGTATCCACAATGCTTCCATTGGGATCCTGCAGCGTGAACGTAATGGTACCGGTCGGGTTGTTTCCGTTCGAGAGCACCGCCGTATCGGTCAGCGGAGTTCCACTGCCCAGAATGATCGATCCACCTGCCACCGTGTTGATCGCGGTGTTGGCGTTCACATGCAGCGGCTTGAAGGCCTTGAACTGCTCACCCGGATTGTCGTTGTCGGTTACCGCCGCGTTGTACGTGTCGCCGCTGTACGATGTATTCCACTGATAGGTTCCAGGCAGATCGCCCGCCTTCAGCGAGTAGCCCTTGGCCGTGTAACTGCCATCCCCATTGACCGGGACGGTTTCCGAGTAAATCGCCACATGATTGGGATTCAGCAGCGTGAAGGTGATCGAGCCCGTCTCGGCTTTGCCGAAGCCGCCTGTCAGAGTCGCCGTGTCGGTCACGACGGTGGGCGTGTCCGAGAGCGTCAGAGCCGTTACGTTAGGAGTCGTGGACAGCGTGGGCTTGGCAGCCAGGGTAATCAAAGCCTGATTCTGGCCCGTCGAAGTGTAAGGATTGAGAAACAGAACACCCGGAGCAATAGTGTTCAATTCGCCATTCACATACGCCTTGTTGAGGGCGGTGATATCGGCCTGGTACGCGGCATTAAACTGGGCCTGAGTGATCGAGAACTTCAACGGCGAAACCGAGGAGATCGAGAGATTCGTTCCCGCCAGACTGGTCGTCCAGCCTGTCGCCGTGGGAGCTTCGAATTCGGCGTGCCAGAGAGCCGCCTGCAAGGCCATGCCGGCAGTATAATTCGTGGCATTGGCATAAGGATCACCCACGGTCGGCCCGATGTTGGCAGCCAGGTAGGCGATCGCATTCGTGTTCACACTCGACAGACTCGGCAAGTGCGTGATGTAACCCGGAGTGGCCGAGTTTCCTGACGGAGGATTGGCGGAGTTGAACACAGTCGTCGAGTCGATCACGACGGAATAGTCGGTGCTTCGCGCAATGTTGATCGTGGGATCAACACAGTAGGCGAAAGGCAGACTCTGAGCACCTGTGACACCCGGAATTGTCAGGGTCGCGCCTCGGAAATCGCCCCCTGTGAATGTCGGATGCGACACGCCCAACACGTTCGTATTGAAGGTTCCCTGAAAATCGGTACCGATGTTCACGGTGGGACCTGACAGCAACTGGCGAGATTCCAGAGACTCCACAGACGCTGCAATCGTAAACCCTTCGGGCAACGACTTGGCCAGTTTCACAGGCAACTTCGCGCGTCGTGCACCACGAACTTTCGGAAGGCCCGCACGCCGAAACAGCCTCGACATCCAGTACTGATAGCCTGTCAACATTCAACAATTTCCTTAAAAGAAAGCAAAACGATGATTCACAGACGCACAGTCAGGCCACCGCTGACGCAAGGCCAATCCCCTGAAAACAGAGGATCCCCGAGAACCAACCGAGGGACATGGCTGCCGCCTGTGAACAGGGCCCGCCGCCTCTTCAGAGACGAACTTGAGAGGGACCCACTGCAGCCCGCAATTCGAACCCCACTACACTGGCTGGCGCCAATTCGGCCACCCACACCCCGGCGGAGAGCAGGCAACACCGGCAATGCGCGGTGGGATTAAACTCAGTGAGATAGAATTTCGACGAAACGCCATGTTGTCAGCCCACAACATGCGACTCTCCCATTTCGAATGAATTTTTACACGCCCAAAACAGATAGGGGTATCCCCTACCGGCGCGAATTGTACGTAGCCAAATTGAGAAAGACAAGACACCTTTTTTGGAATGAAAAAGATTCTCACATTTTTTCAGTCTCTCCATTCAGCCTGCTCAACACCGTCTCAAATATCAAGCACACACCATCCAGGCCATGCGTCGCTTCCCTTTGGCCTGATTGCTTTTGGGACTGCCAGGACGTCACTCCAGTGCGTAGAATCAGGGTATTGATTCGCTCTCTCAAACCGGGTCTCCTTCCGTGCGTAAAAATTTTTCCCCCTCCGCTACGTCGTATCCACGGCCTGAATTTGATTCTGTTGACCTGACAGGTCCTGAACGCTTTCTCGAGCCCGCACGACGCCCCCAGAGCATTGTCTTCTCCATCACAGGGCTTCTCTCACCAGACCGGCTCGAGTCCGCTCTGAACCAACTCCGAGAACAGCATCCGCGACTGTTGGCAGAGCGAGCCTCCAAACAGCCCGGTCTTGCGACCGTAAAATCGCAGTCCGCGCCCTGTTCGCTGGCTCGATTCGACTTGCGAAAAGGCGCTCCTGAAACACGACTTGCCGAAGCCCGCAACATCGTCGATGCCGCTGCAGCGCAACCTTTCGACTGGCACCAACCAATGCCCTTCCAGGCCGGATTGGCCCAGATCGACGACAACGTCCACTGGTTCTGGATCATCTTTCAAGGGGAGGTCGTCGATCGCCGTTCACTTACGCGGTTTCTGCAAGTCCTCTCCGCTCTCTACGAATCCCTTCCCGCCGGACAACCACGAACCCCGAACATGGACCCCGCCCCCGCCATGCCGGAGCAACCAGACGAGAATACCTCAGCCCCCAGTTTCCGCCAGCAACTGGCCTATTGGCAAACCCAACTGGCTCAGGCTCCCTTGGCACTGGAACTGCCCACCGATGTTTCGCCAACTGCCACCCATTATTCCCGTATGGGGACTGAGCGACGCCTTCTCGACCCCGGGCTGACACAATCCTTACAGGCACTGAGCCAGCAGGCCGACTGCACTCTGTTCGTCACACTGCTGGCAGCCTGGCAGACCTGGTTGTCGCGCATCTGCCGCCAGACCGACGTGCTCGTCGGGACCACCATCAGCCAACCGGCTTCGCCCGTTTCGACCACCCTACAAGCACCTGCAGACAACATCCTCGCACTTCGAGCCGATTTGTCACATAACCCCACCTTTCGGCATTTTCTGACCCAGGTGCAAGCCACCTGCGCGGCAGCCCGGATGCATGCCGACGTGCCATTCGAGACACTGGTCGCAGCCTGGAACGAAATGGATGGCACGGCGACTCCGCCGCGCCTGCAGGCCTTTTTTGAATGTCCCGCACCACCGACGCCGCAACTGCGACTGCAGAATCTGCAGGTCACGACGATTGACTGGGATGAGCCACCGCATTGTGACTTGGCGCTGCACGTCAACATGCACGAGCCATCACTGGCACTCGCCTGCTGTTATGATGCGGGTCTGTTCGAGAAAGAAACGATCCGGCGCATGCTGGCGAATTTCGAGACTTTGCTCTCAGCGATTGTGCGCCACCCCGAACAGACGGTGGCCGATTTGGCCATCGTCAATCCGGCGGAATGGCAGCAAATGGTCGTGGACTGGAACACTCCTGTCTGCGCGGCTGCGACCAACCCGCGGGTCCACGAATTGTTTGCCCAGCAGGCCCACCGCACTCCCGATGCCATTGCTGTTGTGTTCCAGGATCAGTTCCTGTCCTATCGGGAACTCAACGCACGAGCCAATCAGTTAGCGCACCTGCTGCGCGCACGGGGGGTCGTGGCCGGTTCCTTAGTGGGACTGTGTGTCGACCGGTCACTGGAAATGGTGGTCGGGATTCTGGGCATACTTAAGGCCGGCGGGGCGTACCTGCCCCTCGACCCCCAGACCCCTGCTGACCGACGGGCGTGGATCATCGCCGATGCCCAACCCACGCTGGTATTGAGCACCCAGTCCTCTTCGCACAACGGGCCGGCCGATTGCACCGTCCTGCAGCTTGACTCGTCTGCTCTCAGGACTGAGCTTGCGCAACACCCCACCACCGATCCCGCGTACCTCTCGGAAGCTTCGGCGCCCGACGATCCCGCCTATGTGATTTACACATCGGGTTCGACGGGCCAGCCCAAAGGGGTCATCGTCACCCATAACAATGTCAGCCGTTTGTTCTCTGCGACCAATGACTGGTTTCATTTTGGCAGCGGCGACATTTGGACGCTGTTCCATTCGTATGCGTTCGATTTTTCGGTTTGGGAATTCTGGGGTGCACTGATCCATGGCGGACGGCTCGTCGTGGTGCCCTGGGCCATCAGTCGTTCACCCGACCAATTCCTGAGACTTCTGGTCGAGCAGCAGGTCACCGTTTTAAATCAGACCCCCTCGGCATTCTATGCGCTGCTGCAGGCAGACCATTTACAGCCGACCATTAGCGACCAGTTAAAACTCAGATACGTCATCTTCGGTGGTGAGGCACTCGACTTCTCCCGGCTTGAGGCCTGGTATCAGCGCCATGCCGACGACTCACCTGTTCTGATCAACATGTACGGCATCACGGAAACGACCGTGCATGTCACTTATAAAAAATTGAATCGTGAACTGGCACGCACAGCCCGGGGCAGCCTGATTGGTGAGCGAATCCCGGATCTGACACTGTATGTGCTCGATGACCGCCAGCAACCAGTTCCGATCGGCGTGCCCGGTGAGATGTACGTGGGGGGCGCTGGCGTCGCCCGGGGCTACCTCAATCGGCCGGAACTGACCGCCGAGCGATTTCTGCCGAACCGCTTCAGCAGCGAACCCACGGCGCGCTTGTACCGCACGGGAGATCTGGCCCGCTGGACGCCCAAGGGAGACCTTGAATACCTGGGACGCATCGACCACCAGGTCAAACTGCGAGGCTTTCGCATTGAACTGGGTGAAATCGAGGCCGCTCTGCAGCGGCACCCCGGTGTGCGACAGGCGGTCGTGCTTTTACGCGAAGATCAGCCAGGTGACCAGCGACTCGTGGCCTATGTAGTTCCCACACAAACACCCCCGGCAGCCACTGAACTGCGGGAGTTTCTGGAAACGCAACTGCCCGATTATATGGTCCCGGCAACGTGCGTCGCGCTCGACCACATTCCCTTAACCAGCAATGGCAAGATCGACCGGCGGGCGCTCCCCGCGCCAGACACCGCGCGCCCTGACCTGCAGGCCGCATTCGTGGCACCCCGCACGCGATTCGAAGATCTGCTGGCACAGATCTGGTGCGAAGTCCTGGGACTCGACCGGGTCGGAGTACAAGACAACTTCTTCCAACTGGGCGGCCATTCACTGCGGGCCATGACAATGGTCAGTCGCCTGCGGCACGAACTGCAAATCGAAGTTCCAATCAGCGACGTCTTCGAGTACCCGACAATCGCCGTTCTGGCGGAACGGATCGAACGACTGGGCAATGCGTCGGCCGACGAGGGTGGCGTATCGCCCCCCCTGCTGCAGGTGTCTCGGGACACACCGTTGCCCCTCTCGTTCGCGCAAGAACGACTGTGGTTCATCGATCAGTTCGAACCCGGCAGCCCACTCTATAACATTCCGTGGCTATGGCGGCTCGAGGGGGATCTGCAGATCGCGGCACTGGAAGCCAGTCTGCGAGACCTCGTACTGCGACATGAAGCACTGCGCACGACGTTTCAGGTACATCAGGGGCAGTGCAGTCAGGTGATTGGTACGGGAGCCGACTGGCGACTCGACATCCTTGACCTGCGTGACACGCCTCGTCAGACGCGTGCAACCGTGGCACAAGCGGCGGTCCAGGCCGAAGCTCAGCGCGCATTCGACCTGTCTCGCGATCTCTTATTCCGCGCCTCTCTGGTTCGACTGGCTGATACCGAGTTCTGGCTGCTGCTGAATGTACACCACATCGCTGCCGATGGCTGGTCGATGAGTGTGCTCGAACGCGAACTCGGCACGCTTTATGCCAGTCATGTCACCGGACAACCGGCCCTGCTCCCCGAACTGACGATTCAATACGCCGACTATGCCCTCTGGCAGCGCCAATGGCTGCAGGGAACACGGCGGGAACGGCAACTGGAGTACTGGAAATCACACCTGGCAGGAGTGCCGCAGGTACTCGAGCTCCCCACTGATTATCCCCGCCCTGCCGTACTGCAACACCAGGGCGCTGTCGAACAACTTCAGTTAGACGAAGCGCTGCTCACGGCCCTGCGGACATTAGGCCAGCGCGAAGGTGTTACGCTCTTCATGACGGCCCTTGCGGCCTGGCAGGTCGTATTAGCGCGTTACGCCCGCGTCGACGAAATCCTGCTGGGAGCGCCCACGGCCGGTCGTAACCGGGGTGAATTGAATCATCTAATCGGTTTCTTCGTCAACACTCTGGCACTGCGCACCGACCTGTCAGGAAATCCGACGTTTCGCGAGCTGCTGCAGCGAGTGCGTGCCGTAACTTTGGGTGCCTACGAGCACCAGGATCTGCCCTTCGAAACGCTCGTGGACGAACTGCAGCCACAACGCGATCTCAGCCACCTGCCGCTGATTCAATCGATGTTCGTCCTGCAGAATGCACCGTCTCATCCGCTCCAATTGACGGGGCTGCAAGTGACGCGACAGTCAATCCACACCCAAACGTCGAAGTTCGAAATCACACTGCAGGCGACGGAAACTCACGGACGCCTGTTACTGGAAATTGAGTACAACACCGAACTGTTCTCTGCCCCCACCATCCAACGGATGCTGAGGCATTACCAGACCCTGTTGACACAGGCCATCTCCCATCCGCAAACCCCAATTGCCGAACTCCCACTGCTGACCGCCCCAGAGTGGCAGCAGATTGTCCTTGATTGGAATCAGACGGCGACCGACTTTCCTCGGGATTTGACCATTCCCGAACTGGTCGTTGCACACGCGCAGGCGACCCCCAACGCGCCGGCACTCGTTTGCGGCAACGACGTGTTGACGTACCATCAACTCTGCTTGCGGGCAAATCAACTGGCACACGTACTCGGCCAATTCGACTGTGCACCGCAATCGCGCATTGCGATCTGCCTTGAGCGCTCGATCGATCTGGTCGTGAGCATGCTGGCGATCCTGAAGACCGGCTGTGGCTATGTTCCACTCGATCCGGCGCATCCTCCCGAACGCCAGCGTTTCATGATCAGCGACTCGGGCGCGACTTTGATTCTGACCCACTCGGCGCTGGGCGACCGGTGGTCCGGAACCGACGTCCCGGTGTTTCACGTTGATCAACCAGAACCTGGGTTGCCCGCCGAATTCAACCACGAACCGGACCGATCCTCGGCTCCAGACGATATTGCGAACGTGATCTACACGTCCGGTTCGACCGGTACACCGAAGGGCGTGCTGATATCGCATCAATCGGTTGTGCGACTGGTCCGCAATACGAATTACCTGCAGTTGGACAGCTCGCAGCGAGTGCTTTGCCTATCATCCCCGGCTTTCGATGCTTCAACGTTTGAAATCTGGGGAGCATTATGCAATGGAGCCACGTGCGTGCTCTACGCCCCGCAGACACTCGATCTCAACGAATTACGGCGAGAGCTTCACGACTCTGCGACCACCTGTGTTTTGTTAACTCCCTCGCTGTTCAACTCCATCGTCGACAGTCAGCCCGACATGCTCCAGCACCTGCATCACCTGTTGCTGGGCGGTGAAGCGCTGTCAGTTGATCATGTACGTCGCTTTCGCAGACTGTACCCGGAAATTCATGTCATCAACGCTTATGGGCCTACCGAATGTGCCGTCATCGGGACGACTTATGACATCCCAGCCGATCTGCCGGAAGACCTGACTTCGGTTCCCATTGGACGCCCGATTTCCAATACGCAGGCCTATGTCTGCGACAGTCGCCTCTTGCCCGTTCCGATCGGAGTTCCAGGCGAATTACTTCTGGGTGGTGCCGGATTGGCCCGCGGCTACCTGAATCGCGAACGACTGACGCACGAGAAGTTTGTCGCCAACCCCTTCAGCCAGGAATCGGGATCGCGGCTGTATCGGACCGGAGATCTCGTGCGCTGGCGGGCAGATGGGCAGCTTGAGTTTCTCGGCCGACTTGACCTGCAGGTCAAACTCCGCGGTTTTCGCATCGAACTGGAGGAAATCGAAACTCTCCTGGCTCAACATCCGCAAGTCGCGCAGGCTGTCGTCGTGCTGCGTGACGAAGAACCCTCCGGAAAATACCTCGCCGCCTACATTGTCAGCACAACGCCGGAGATCCTGCCCGCGCCGATCGAACTGCGACAATACCTGCAGCGCCGGATTCCCGAGTACATGATTCCCTCGGCATTTGTCACACTCGATGCCTTACCGGTCAACTCGAGCGGAAAAGTAGATCGTCGCGCGCTCCCCGCACCAGACACCCTCCAGAAACGCAGGAACAACAACTACGTCCCCGCGCGTACTCCGCAGGAAGAGATCCTGACCGACATCTGGGCCAGCGTGCTGCACTTCGACAAAGTGGGAATCCACGATAATTTCTTCGAAATCGGCGGCCACTCGCTGCTCGCCACCCAGGTTGTCGGACGCATGCGCGCCCTGTTCGGTTGCGAACTGCCCATCCGGACTCTGTTTGAGCATCCGACGATCGCCGGCCTGGCCGAATGTATCGCCACGCCAGACCGCCCCCCCGTCGAGCGCCTCCCCCTGGTTTTACGTACTGCCAGCATTCCAGCGGTTCCGTCATTCGCCCAGGAACGGCTGTGGTTCTTCCAGCAACTGGAACCCGCCAACCCGGCATACAACATTCCATTTCTGTTCCGGTTCTCCGGGCGGCTTGATCCCGCGGCCTTCGAGAACAGCCTGCGCCAGATCATCTCTCGGCACCAGGTCTTGCGAACGATCTTCCGCATGCATGAGGGCCGGCCAGAACTTTCGCTCCTCGACACCGCCGACTTCCGCCTGCGACAACTCGATCTGCGGTCACACTTGGCCGAGTTGCGGACTGCGGAAGCCTGCCGCCTGGCCGGCCTGGAGGCCCGGCAACCATTTGATCTGGCGCACGACTTCTGTTTACGAGCATTACTTGTCCGCTGCGACGAGTCTGACTGGTGGTGCGTGCTGACCTTCCATCACATCGCCGCCGATGGCTGGTCACAAGGGATCTTCGCCCGCGAACTTTCGACACTGTATACTATGCAGAAGGGCGAATCGGCCCCCGAACTGCCAGCCCTGCCCGTCCAGTATGCCGATTTCGCTGCCTGGCAGCGGAACTGGCTGCAAGGCAGCGTACTCGAGCAGCAATTGGCGTACTGGCGTCAGCAACTCGCCGGCGCGCCTCCCGTCTTGGCCTTGCCCACCGACTTCTCGCGGCCGGACGTTCAGCGGTATCTGGGTGCCCATATTGAGTTCACGCTCGCTGCCGAACTGGTGGCCCGTCTTGAATCGCTCTCGCAAGCCGAGAACTGCTCGCTCTTCATGACCTTGCTCGCCGCCTGGCAGATTCTACTGGCGCGGATCAGCGGCCAGGATGATGTCGTTGTGGGTGTCCCCATTGCCGGCCGCAGCCAACCCGAGGTCGAAGGGCTGATCGGGTTCTTCATCAACACGCTCGTCTTACGTGCCGACCTCTCGGACAATCCGCCGTTTCGAGAACTGCTCCGACGCGTCCGCAACACGACACTGGATGCCTATGCACACCAGGACCTGCCGTTTGAAAAGCTCGTTGAAGCGCTGCAACCGGAACGCAACCTCAGCCGCAATCCTCTGTTTCAAGTCTTGTTCGTCGTGCAGAATGCTCCGGCCGACGACCTCGCTTTCCCTGACGTCACGGTCTCTCCCCAGCCTCTCGATAATGGCACGACCAAGTTTGACTTGACCCTCACGTTCCGCAAAACGCCCGCGGGCCTGTCTGGCACGCTGTCCTACAACGTCGACCTGTTTGAACCCGCGACGATCCACCGCTGGATCTCGCACCTGCAGACGCTGTTGACGGCCATCAGCACACAACCCCAAACAGCCGTTGCTCAACTCCCCGTGTTAACGCCCCACGAACGAGAGCAACTGCTGGAGAGCGCCCGGGCCTGCCAGGCCGAATTGCCCGAACAGACGCTGCTGGAACTGTTCGAAGCCCAGGTCGAGCGAACGCCGCAGGCGACCGCTGCCGTGGCAGGGGAGCGGGCGTTGTCCTACCGCGACTTGAACGACCGCGCCAATGAACTCGCCCACGTATTGATCGAGCGCGGGATCGGGCCGGAAGTCCTCGTTGGACTCTGTGCCGATCGATCGTTCGAAATGCTGGTTGGCCTGCTCGGCATCCTCAAGGCCGGAGGGGCGTATGCACCACTCGACCCTGACATGCCCCTGCCGCGTCTCCAGTTCCTCATCGAAGACGCCGAACTGCGCTGCATCGTCACTTCGCCGCAACAGGCCGGTCTGTTTGCCGCCGGTGTCTGCCAGACCCTGACCGTCGACACCACGCAACCCCTGACACCCGTCCCGCACTCCAACCCCTCGCCGCGGGCGACACTCGACCATCCCGTCTATCTGCTCTACACCTCGGGTTCCACCGGACAGCCCAAAGGGGTCGTCGTCGAGCACCGGCAGTTGCTCAATTATGCGCAAGCGGTTGTCGCCGAATACGAGTTTCAGCCGGGCGGAACATTCGCCATGGTACAACCCTTGACGGTCGACTCCACCCAGATCATGGTTTTTCCCCCCTTGATCCACGGAGGGACGATCCATCTGATTCCTCGCGAACTGGCTCTCAATGCCGCGGCGCTCGCTGACTACTGCGTTCAGCATCCCATCGACTATCTCAAGATCGCGCCCTCGCACCTCTCGGCCCTGTTGACCGTTGACCACGCGCAACGACTGTTGCCCGCCCGAGGTTTGATCATGGGAGGCGAAGCCTCTCACTGGACTCTCGTCTCCCGCCTGGCCGAATTGCGCCCCGCCTGCCGTGTCTGGAACCACTACGGTCCCACCGAGACCACCGTCGGCGTCTGCACGTACCCCATCGACCTGGACAACGATCAGAACCGTCGTCGCAGCGCCACCGTTCCGATCGGCCGCCCGTTCCCCAATGCCTCTACCTACATTCTTGACCGCCACGGCGAAGTGGTACCCACCGGTGTTGCTGGCGAACTCTATATCGGCGGCGCATTTGTCGCCCGGGGTTACTTGAAGCGTCCAAATCTCACTGCTCAGCAGTTTATTGCCGACCCGTTCTCTGATCAGCCCGGAGCGAGACTCTATCGCAGCGGCGACTTCGTCCGCCGGCTCCCCAGTGGAGATATCGAATTCCTGGGACGTCAGGATGGCCAGCTCAAGATTCGGGGCATCCGCATCGAAACCGGGGAAATCGAAGCCGCGCTCCATGAACACCCCGATGTCCGCGAATCAGTCGTGATCCTCACCACCGGACCGACCGGGCAACCCTTACTCATCGCTTACGTCGTACCCCGCCCCGGCACCACCGTGTCGCAACACAGCCTCCGCGACCTGATGACCCAGCGCCTGCCGGACGCCATGCGCCCCATGGCGTATGTCTTTCTCGACGCCCTGCCCCGCACCCCCCACGGCAAGGTGCAGCGCCAGGCACTCCCCCAGCCCACGCTCGATCTCGCACCGGCTGAAACCGCCTATATCCCCCCGCGGACTCCCACCGAAGAACTACTCGCCGCCATCTGGGCCAGTGTCCTCAACGTCCCACGCGTCGGTGCGCTCGATAATTTCTTCGCCCTCGGCGGTCATTCGCTCCTCGCGGTCCAGTTGCTCGAACGCATGCGCCGGGCCGGTTTGCATTCGGATGTGCGGACCTTCTTCTCGAAAGCCACATTGGCCGATCTGGCCGCCGCGCTGACACACGAAACGCAACAGGTCCAAGTGCCACCCAATCTGATCCCGGACAACTGCCAGGCTCTGACTCCGGAGATGCTGCCTCTGGTGCGATTGACTGCCGACGATCTGTTCCGCATCACGGCAGCCGTCCCCGCGGGCTGCGCGAATATTCAGGATATTTATCCGCTCTCTCCGCTGCAGGAGGGCATTCTATTTCACCACCTGCTGGAAACCGAACGCGATCCTTACCTGCTGTGTACGACATTGGCGTTTGATTCGCGTGCACGCCTCGACCACTATCTGCAGGCCTTACAGGCGGTTGTTGATCGCCACGACATCCTGCGCACATCGATTGTCCACGAGGGCCTGTCGGAACCAGTGCAGGTGGTCTGGCGTCGAGCCACGCTGCGTGTCGAGGAACTCACACTCGATGACAGCACCATGGATGTGGCCCGCGCCTTGAAACAGCGGTTTTCTCCCGAGAATTGCCGGCTGGAAATCAAGATCGCCCCCATCTGGCGGTTGATCGTAGCCGAAGACCGGGCGCATTCCAGGTGGTTGCTCCGCAAGATCCAGCACCACCTGACTTCAGACCACGTGACCAGTGATCTCGTGGAGCGCGAGATCGAGGTCATACTGCAAGGCCACGCGCAGAACCTGCCGGCGCCCGCTCCGTACCGGAATTACATCGCGCAGACTCGATTCGGCGTCACACCTGCTGAACACCAGGCTTTCTTCTCGCAAATGCTGGCAGGTGTCGATTCAGTCACGGCCCCATATGGACTGACAGCCGTCCATGGCGATGGAACTGAACTGGCCGAAGTCACGACTCCCCTGGAGGCCAATCTGTCGCGCCGGATTCGCGCCTGTGCCCGGGATTTGCGAATTAGTGCCGCCAGTTTGATGCACCTGGCGTGGGCCCGGGTCCTGGCGGGCCTGTCGGGCCAGGATGATGTGGTCTTCGGCACGGTGCTTTTCGGCCGGATGGATGCGGGTCCCGATGTCGAACGGGTACTCGGATTGTTCATCAATACACTTCCCGTCCGCGTGGATGCTGGTCAAATCAGCGTAACTTCGGCGGTCCAGCAAACTCAGGCGCGACTGGCCGAACTGCTGAAGCACGAACACGCTTCCCTGGCGCTGGCGCAGCGCTGCAGCGCCATCGCGCCGCCTCAACCGTTATTTACGACATTCCTGAATTACCGATATAGTTCAGAGGCCGAAGGGGAAAATCCCACGGGCGCATTTCTCCTGCATGACGGCATCCACTACGTCGAAGCGGAAGCCCGCACTAATTATCCGTTGACACTGTCTGTCGACGATTTTGGCGCAGGTTTCAGCTTGACCGCGCGCGCACACGTGTCGATCGACCCCGGTCGCGTCGGCGCGTATATGGTGACGGTGCTGACGGATCTAATCACGGCGCTGGAATCGGCTCCAGACACCCCGGTCTGCCAACTGCACTTTTTACCCGCAACAGAGCGTTCTGAACTGCTCGCGGGCGCTCTGGTCAGTCAGGCGGCATTACCCGATCAGACGTTGCTGGAACTGTTCGAAGCCCAGGTCGAGCGCACGCCTCAGGCAACGGCCGCCGTGGCAGGGGGACGGAGCCTGTCCTACCGCGAACTGAATGACCGCGCCAATCAACTCGCCAACGTGTTGATCGAACGAGGAACCGGGCCGGAAGTCCTCGTCGGACTCTGTGCCGATCGCTCGCTCGAAATGCTGGTCGGTCTGCTCGGCATCCTCAAAGCCGGCGGCGCGTATGTCCCACTCGATCCCGACATGCCCCTGCCGCGTCTCCAGTTCATCATCGAAGACGCCGAACTGCGCTGGATCGTCACTTCGCCGCAACAGGCCGGTCTGTTTGCCGCCGGTGACTGCCAGACCCTGACCGTCGACACCACGCAACCCCTGACACCCGTCCCGCTCTCCAACCCCTCGCCACGGGCGACACTCGACCACCCCGTCTATCTGCTCTACACCTCGGGTTCCACCGGACAGCCCAAAGGGGTCATCGTCGAGCACCGGCAGTTGCTCAATTACGTTCAGGCCGTGGTCACCGAATACGACATGCAACACGGGGGCGTCTGTGCCATGGTACAACCCCTGACCGTCGATTCCTCACAGACCATGATCTTTCCCGCCCTGGTCCATGGCGGAGCCATCCACCTGATTTCCCGGGAACTCGCCCTGGATGCCGCCGCGCTCGCGGACTATTGCGTCCGCCATCCCGTCGACTATCTCAAGATCGCCCCTTCGCACCTCTCGGCCCTGCTGACCGTTGACCAGCCTCAACGCCTGTTACCCGCCCGCGGCCTGATCGTCGGAGGCGAAGCTTCTCACTGGACCCTCGTCGCCCGCCTCGCTGAGTTGAGTCCCGCCTGCCGTGTCTGGAATCACTATGGTCCCACCGAGACCACCGTCGGCGTCTTCACGTACCCCATCGATCTGCACGACGACCGCAACCGGCGACGCAGTGCCACCGTTCCGATCGGCCATGCCCTGACCAACGTCACCTGTTACGTTCTCGACCGCCATGGCGATGTTGTCCCCACCGGTGTCGTCGGCGAACTCTATATCGGCGGGGCCGCCGTCGCTCGCGGTTATCTCAAACGTCCGGACCTCACCCAGCAGCAATTCGTACCCGATCCCTTCTCTGATCTGCCCGGGGCCAGGCTCTATCGCAGCGGCGACTTCGTCCGCCGGCTCCCCAGCGGTGATATCGAATTCCTGGGACGTCAGGATGGCCAGCTCAAGATTCGGGGCATCCGCATCGAAACCGGGGAAATCGAAGCCGCGCTCCACGAACATCCCGACGTCCGCGAATCAGTGGTCATTCTCACCACCGGACCGACCGGGCAGCCGTTATTGATCGCCTACGTCGTGCCCCAACCAGGCGCCACCCTCTCGCAACCCAGCCTGCGCGAGCTGATGACCCAGCGTCTGCCCGAAGTCATGCGCCCCATGGCGTATGTCTTCCTCGACGCCCTGCCCCGCACTCCCCACGGCAAGGTGCAGCGGCAGGCGCTCCCCCAGCCTACGCTCGATCTCGTACCGGCTGAAACCGCCTACATTCCCCCGCGGACTCCTACCGAAGAACTGCTCGCCGCCATCTGGGCCAGTGTCCTCAACGTCCCACGTGTCGGAGCGCTCGACAACTTCTTCGCCCTCGGCGGTCATTCGCTCCTCGCGATTCGCATTGTGGCGCGAATTCACTCCAGCCTGGCGACGACGATTTCGATTCGCACGCTGTTCGAAAACCCCGTGCTGGCCAACCTGGCGACACAAATTGACGAGGCCCTGTCGGGACTGTCCTCCGACCCGGACTCACAGCTTTGTCCAGTCCCGCGAGATCGCCCGCTACCGTTGTCGTTTGCCCAGGAACGATTGTGGTTCCTTGATCAATTGGAACCCCAGTCCAGTGTGTACAACATTCGCAGCGGTGTGCGACTCCAAGGCCCCTTGAATCGAACGGCCCTGGAACAAAGTCTCAGCGCACTCCTGGCACGTCACGAAATCCTGCGAACGTCAATTAGCACCACGTCGGGAGTTCCCGAACAGATCATTTCGCCCACGGCGGCGCTGCAATTGGAAATCAGCGACCTGACGGGACTGCCGGAATCCGAACGTCAAATCCAGGCGAGACTCAAGGCAGAACAAGAATGGGAGCAACCCTTTGACTTGTCGCATGGTCCGTTGCTGCGGTGCCGACTCTACCAATTTGCCGACGAGGACCACTGGCTGACCTTGACGCTGCACCACATCGTGTCAGACGGCTGGTCGTCTCAGGTATTCTGGAGTGAGCTGACCACGCTCTATGACGCGTTCGCGGCAGGTCGGCCGTCGCCTTTGCGCGAGTTGCCGATTCAGTACGCCGACTACGCTGTCTGGCAACGGCAATGGTTAAAGGGCGAAGTGGTCGAGCAGCAATTGGAATACTGGAAACGGCGGTTGGCCGGCGCCCCGACAGTGCTCGAACTTCCCTGCGACAGGCCCCGTCCTGCGATCCCCAGTTCAGCAGGTGCGACCCAGAAATTCTTCCTGGATGCCGAATTGACAGCGGCACTCCGCGCGATCAGTCGCCGCGAAAACGCCACCCTGTTCATGACGCTGCTTGCGGCCTGGCAAGTCCAACTCTTCCGGTACAGTCGGCAAGACGACATCCTGATTGGCACGCCGATCGCCGGACGAAATCGGGCGAAACTAGACGGGTTGATTGGCTTCTTCGTGAATATGCTCGTGATGCGAGCGGATTTATCGAACAATCCGCCGTTCCGTGAACTGCTGAAACAAGTACGCGAAACAGCCCTAGGGGCCTTTGCACATCAAGATCTGCCGTTCGAGAAGCTTGTCGAGGAACTGCACCCGCACAGGCACCCGAGCCACAGTCCGTTGTTTCAGGTGGCCTTCGTCTGGCAGAACATCCAAACGTCCAATCGCACGTTGGCCGGCGTGGTTTCGACACCGCTGGCGATCCCGGCCAAGGTTGCCAAGTTCGACCTGACGCTGTCACTGGATGAATCGGAAGACGGGCTGTACGGAACCCTCGAATACCGCACCGGGTTGTTTACATCCCGGTTCATCGAACAATTCTTGCGGCATTTCCAGGTGCTGCTGGCGGAAATTGCCGCCAATCCCGACCGCCCGATTGGTCAATTGCCACTGCTGACCAGCGTCGATCGCCACCAATTGTTAGTGGAACTGAATGCGATACCAACTTCGAATTCACCGAACCGCTGTGTTCACGAATTGTTCGAAGATCGTGCGCAGCAAACGCCCGACGCGGTGGCCGTGGTCTTCGATGACCGTCAGTTGACATATTCCGAGTTGAATCGCCGCGCCAACCAATTGGCTCATGGGCTGATCGCACGGGGAGTGCAAC
>JAFEBR010000491.1 GCA_018242565.1 Planctomycetota bacterium
GGGGATCGATACCAGCAAGCAGGGGGGCGTGCGCGTGTACCCGACCGCGACGGGACTGCAACCGGTCCTGTCGTTTCCTGTGAAAAACGAGCAGGAGTTCAAGAAACTGCTGCTGAATCTGTGGGATCTGGATATTAAGACCACTCCCCCGCCCGATGCCAAGCTGGCCCGGCAGGTACCCCCTTCGGTCAAGCAGAAAGAACTGAAGTCGAAACTCGAAAAGAACGAGCGGCTGATTTTCAAACTGTATGACGGGTTTCTGCGCAGCGAACCGGGTTACGTTCATTTTTCGACGCTGGTGGAAAACATTCGCCTCGCCAAAGCCGCGCTCCCCGTGAACCTCGCGGAAGGCTACAAGATCGCGGCAGTGGTCGATGGGGCGGCCCAACCGGCAGCCAAACGGAAACAGAGTTTTGAAGCCGCCAAGAAAGAACTGCTGGCCGCAATCGTCAAAGGAGAAGGCGAAGCCGCTGAAGTCTTCGCCGCCCGCAAGGCGGTGACCGAACATCAGGTCGCCGAACTCGAACGCTTCTTCGTCGAGGCCGAACGCGTGTTCCTGGGCTGGAACATCTCGTCCGAAAAGAAAGAAGCCACGGTGAATATCGACCTGGTCGGGTTGCCGAACACCGACCTCGAAAAGAGCGTGGAACTGCTCGACACCACTCCCGATGAATTCGCCGGGGTCAGCAAGACCGACGCCGTCTTCAGCCTGTCGGCGAATTTCGCGCTCGACCCGCTGCGGAAGGCGTTTCTGAAGACGTCGTCCGTCGTCGACCGGGCGGCCCTGAAGAAAATCGTCGCCGATGACAAGAATGCCGGTGCCGAAGTGAAAGCCATGGAAGGTGACCTGATTGACCTGCTGTTTGACCTGGCCGAAGGCGCCAGCGATCTGGGTGTCGCCAATACCTTCGTCCGCAGTTGGAAAGCCGACGATGGTTCGCTGAGCACCGTCGCCGGCGGCAGACTGCCGGAAGGTGGCAAAGCCAAGATTGAAAAGCTGCTGACCACCCTGGCGTCGCGAGATCCGGCGAACAAGCTGGAAGAGAAAGTCGAGACCGCTGGCGAAATCGAAATCCACAAATTGACGGTGCCCAAGCTGAGCCAGGAAGTGCCTGAATTCGTGGGGCAGGATGGAGCCGTCTATGTCGGCCTGCATGAAAAAACGGTCTGGGTGGCGGCGGGGACGAATTCGCTCGAACTGCTGAAGAAGGCCATTGGCGAAGTGGCAGCCACGGGCCCCAAGAACGGCCTGGTGCTCGACTTGACGCTGAAGCTCGGCCCCTACATCGACGTGCTGAACAACTGGTACACCCGTCATCCGGCCGCCGCTCCCAAGAAGGTGGAAACGGGCAAAAAGTCGGGGGCCAAGAAAACCGCCGAACCACGCAAAGTCGAAGCCCTGATTTCTCCCGAAGACCTCCGCAAGATTGCGGTTGATGTCTTCAAGCAGGGCAAAGACACCTTCTCGCTGACACTGGGACGCCAGGAAAAAACGGCCCAGGTCCGCATTCGTCTCGACGAAGGCTTGATCCGCTTTGCGGGGACTGCCGCCTCGAAATTCGTCAAGGAAAACCTCGAAGACTAAGCGTCGGATTGATTCCGCTGCCGCGTCTCGACACGCGCTTTCCGGCCACCCAGGAATCACGGGACATCCCGTGGGCAGGGTGGCCGGTTGTCATTCCGGGAGTGTACAATTCCCAGGCCACATTTGATCCACAATCGAGGTGCCTGGTGCAGGACTTGTTACAGAAACTCCAGATCGCGGCGGGCCCCACCGACGACCAGTCCGCCTGGCCCGCGGCACAATTCGGTCTGCTGGCGGAAGCTGGCGTGCTGCGCTGGGTCATCCCCACGGAATATGGCGGCTTGGCTTACAGCGAACGCGATCTGCTGCAGGGCTACATCGAACTGTCGTCCGCCTGCCTGACTACCACATTTGTACTCACGCAGCGAAACGGCGCCTGCCAGCGACTGGCCAACTCGACCAACACCGAGCTGAAAGCCGAATTGCTCCCCGCGCTGGCGCAGGGGCAATTGTTCGCGACGGTGGGAATTTCGCACCTCACCACGTCGCGACAACACTGGCGACAGCCCGCGGTGCAGGTGACCGAAACGGACTCGGGCTGGTGTTTCGACGGCGAGATTCCGTGGGTCACGGGTGCGGAATACGCCGACTACCTCGTGACCGGCGGCACACTCAGTGATGGCCGCCAGGTCCTCGCGGCAATTCCCCGCCGCGAAGCCGGTGTCACCGTTGCCCCAGCAGCACGCCTGTTATCTTTGAGCGCATCGGCCACCAGTCCAGTCCGACTCGATAACGTCATACTCGACCGCAAGTTTCTGGTGGCCGGCCCCGTTGAACAGGTGATGCGATTGGGAGCCGGCAGCACGGGAGCACTCGCCACGTCGGCCCTGGCAACGGGCCTGGCGCGCGCGGCTCTCGACCACCTGCAGACGGAAGCGGCACAGCGTGGCGACCTGCTCCCCATTTACCAACCGTTGCAACAGGAATGGACCACCCTGCGTGACGATCTGCTGCTCGCCACCGATCGCGAACGGGTGGCGGGGAACCTGGGGCTCTCGACCGAAGCAATTCGTGGCCGGGCGAATTCTCTCGTCTTGCGAGCCACCCAGGCGTTGCTGGCCGCTTCGAAAGGGGCGGGATTTGTCTGTGGTCACTTCGCCGAGCGCGCCGTGCGGGAAGCCTTGTTCTTCCTCGTCTGGTCGTGTCCACAACCCGTGGTGGCCGCCGCCCTGCGTGAACTAGCCGGGCTCGCGACCTGCTGAATACCGATCTTAGTCCCGGTATCCCGCCGTCTCATTTGCGGTCGGTAGCACGACGCGGGCAGTAACGGCCAAACAACCAGCTCCAACCGGTCAGCAACTGTTGCCGAATTGGCCTGTCCGCTGTCCAATAGGGAACTGTGTTCAGGCTGTGATGCCTCCCCGTAGTGCTTATTCCCCGAGGTCCCCCATGTCGTTTCTGCGTCATGCCGTATCGTTCGTTGCCGGTCTGCTGGCGGCCGTGGTCGGCCTGCCGAACCTGTGTCCGGCGGCTGATCTGCCCGAGTTCATCACCCGCGAGATCGATCCCCGCGCCGCCGAACTGTGCTGTTACGCGGTGACCATCGCAGATGTCGATGGCGACAAACAGAAAGATATTGTCGTCGTGACCGAAAGCCGGGTCGTGTGGTACCACAACCCCGACTGGAAGATGCGGGTGATCATCGACAACCAGACCGAGCGCGACAACGTGTGCATCGCGCCGCACGACATCGACGGCGACGGCAAGATCGACTTCGCCCTGGGAGCGGGCTGGCTGAATAACAAGAACCTGGGGACTCTCTACTGGCTGTCGCGCGGCAACTCGCTGGATGAAAAATGGGCGGTCCATCCGATCGGCCGCGAGAGCTGGGCTCACCGCGTGCGCTGGGGTGACATCCTGGGGACGGGCAGGCCGCAACTGATTCTCTCACCGTTGAACAAGACGCAGGGCAACGGCGTGCATCTGCTGGCGTTTGAAATTCCCGCGCAACCGAAAACAGAGCCTTGGCGATCAACCTTGTTGGATGGGGAGTTGAACGCCATGCACAACCACTGGATGGTCGATCTGGATGGAGATGGGCGAGTCGACGCCCTGACAGCCAGCCAGGAGGGCGTCTTCTTTTTCCGGCGCGATGCCCAGGGAACGGTGGTAAAGCAGAAGATCTCTGACGGTGCTCCCGGTCCTGATGCCCCCCAACAACGGGGCGCAGGGGAAATTCGGGTGGGTAAACTCGCGGGGGGAGCTCCGTTTATCGTCACGGTCGAGCCCATGCACGGCAACGCCGTGGTCGTCTACACCCGCCCGGCCGCCGGGCAGCAGGCCTGGAATCGGCTGGTGGTGGATGACACTCTGAAACGGGGGCACGCCATCGGAGTGGCGGACGTCGATCACGACGGTGCCGACGAATTGATCATTGGTCACAGCGACAAGGGGACGGGCGACCCCACGGGCCCGGGGGTCTTTATCTACCGTGCCGCGGATGCCGCCGGGACCAAATGGAAAAAACAGGCGCTCGATAACGGCGGCGTCGCGACCGAGGACATGGTCGTGGATGACCTGAACGGCGATGGCTGGCCCGACGTTGTCGCCGTGGGCCGGGCCACGTTGAACGTCAAATTGTACGTGAATCAGGGTTCAAAGAAGTGAAAGATCTCCCCCGGCGGGGGCCCAAGTGTGCGATTTTTCGGCCGTTTTCTCGAATTGCCGTCCGGAGCGGAAAATCTCTCATCCCGGCTGAGAAAAATGGCGTATAGTCTCGCATGGAGAGGCTGCGCCGCGTGACGGCCTGCGGGCGGCCGCGGCATCCGGTTTCACGGCAGTTGCGGGTTTTATGAACACGGCGGATACACCCCAGGGCAAATCGGCGGAGATTCCGGGCGAGACGGCCCCGGTTCCGCAATCCGACCCGAAACTCACGCGTCGAAAATGGTTCCGCCGGGTGGCTGCCACCAGCGCCGCCGTGACGGCGGCGATCCTCGGCGACACGTTCTACATCGAACCGCACTGGGTCGAATTCGTGCAGCGTGATTTGCCGATTCGGCACCTGCCCGCGCACTGGCAGGGGAAACGGTTGATTCAGATCAGCGATCTCCACGTCGGCCCCCGTGTGAGTGATGCGTATCTGATCGAGACCTTTCAGAGAATCGCGGCGTGGGAACCCGACATCGTGGTCGCGACGGGAGACTATGTCACGCGGCAGCACAAGATGGGGCGCGACCTGCTGGACCAAGTGCAACGGGTCTATGCGCATTTGCCACCCGGCAAGACGGCTACCGTGGGCATCCTCGGGAATCATGACTACGGCCTGCACTGGGCCGACGCCGATCTGGCCTGGCAGGTTTCGACCGTGCTGACCGAATCTGGCCTGCACTTACTGCGGAATGAGTCGGTCAGGTTGAACGGACTGACGGTCGTGGGCCTCGATGATCTGTGGGCCAGTCGTTGTGATGGGGCCGCGGCGTTCGCCGGCACCTCGGCCGACGGTGCGCGTCTGGCATTATGCCACAACCCGGACGCAGCCGATCAGGACCACTGGGCCGACTTTGAAGGCTGGATTCTCTCGGGGCACACACATGGTGGCCAATGCAAACCGCCGTTTCTGCCTCCTCCGCTGTTGCCGGTTGCGAATTCGAGGTACACCGCCGGGGAATTTGAACTGCCAGGAGAGCGACGCATTTACATCAATCGCGGTTTGGGTCATCTGCGTCCCGTGCGGTTCAATTGTCGGCCAGAAGTTACCGTGTTTCGACTGGTGACCAGTTGACGTCGCCTGACCGATCAGAGAACTTCTGTGCTGACTTTCAACCCTCTGTGAAACCGATGTGTCCCCGTGAGTGAACTGTCATCCCATTTTGAATTTGGCCGGAACTGGTCGAGCTATGCCGGCCTCATCGACGAAGAACGGGTCGCCGAGGCGGTCCGCGGCCTGGAACGGCTGGCCGGTCCGGGAGGGCTGGCGGGAAAGACGTTTCTCGACATTGGCTGTGGCTCGGGACTGCACTCGTTGGCCGCGCTGAGACTGGGCGCTGCCCGCATCGTGGCGATCGACCTCGACCCGCACTCCGTGGCGACGACCCGGCAAGTGCTGGAACGGTACACGGCCGAGGCCGCGGAGCAGTCCGGAGGCCAGTCCGATAAGCCGTGGGAAGTCCGCGAGGTCTCGGTATTCGATCTCCCCAGTCAGAATCTGGGACAGTTCGATGTGGTGTATGCCTGGGGCTCGCTGCATCACACAGGAGACATGTACAAGGCCTGGCGGACAGCAGCCGGGATGGTGGCTCCGGGGGGCACGCTGAATGTCGCGCTCTATCGCAAAACCCGACTGTGCTGGTTGTGGACGATCGAGAAATTCCTGTATACCCACTCGCCCCGCTGGGTGCAGAAGTGTCTGCGGGCTGTGTTTATCTGTGCGATGCGTCTAGCCTTCCTGGTGACCGGCCGCGATTTCCAGAAATACCGCGACGATTATGCGAAGTCGTTCCGGGGCATGGATTACGAACACGACGTCCACGACTGGATGGGGGGGTATCCCTACGAATCGGTGTCGCCGCGGCAGGCGGACGCGTTCCGACAGGAACTCGGTTTCGAAACCGTGCGCAACTTTGTGCTCAATCGCACCCCGGTGGGCATCTTTGGCAGCGGCAACGACGAATTTGTCTGGCGACGTCCCCGCAGTTAACGGCGGTCGTGATGCGCGGCGCGGCCCACAACGCGCCGCTCCGAGGCGACTGACAGAGACAACACGACGCGTTCGAGACAGACAAATCCAGCCGGCAGATCGGGCGGAGAGGCCGCTTGTGACAGGTGGTCGAGCCCGAGTATAGTGAAGTGTCGTGAACTTTGGTCCTGAAGGACGTGGCATGCTCAACCTCGGCGGTTTTTCAGCTCGCACTTGCAGTGGTTACACCCGGCGGTCGTTTCTGCAGACGGGTGCCTCGCTGGCGGCGGCTCTTGGAATTTCGGCCGTCGGCAGCCAACCGGTCGCCGCAGCGGAAGTGCGCGCCAAGTCGATCATTTTTGTCTGGCTGTGGGGGGCCCCCAGTCACCTGGACACGCTCGACCCCAAACCGAATTCGCCGTCGGAATATCGCGGTCCGTTTGCCCCAATCGAAACGCGCACGCCGGGTCTGCAGTTCAGTGAACTGCTGCCCCAGTTGGCCCATCGCAGTCACCTGTTCAATGTCATTCGCTCGCACGTGACCTTTGCGCCGGGGCATCCTGACGCGGGCACTTATGGTCTGACCGGTTTCGCCGAGCGGCCTGAACCGGTGAAGCCCAATTTCGGCTCGATCGTCGCCAAGCATCGCGGGCATCGGGGCAGCCTGCCCCCGTTCGTGGCCCTGGGTCGGGGCATTCCGCGCGATGTCGTCCGCATTGTCGATGGCTATGGCGGAGGCCGCCTGGGCAAAGCGTACGATCCGTTTCAAATCAGTTGCGACGAATATGGTCAGGCCGAGATCCCCTCGCTCAAACTGCTGGGCGATCTGAGCCCCACCCGCATCCACGACCGCAAGGCCCTGCTGGGAACGCTCGACGATGCCCGCCGGGAACTCGATCAGGCCGCGTTGGGTGAATGGGACCGCACGTATGGCCGGGCGTACCAGTTGCTGACGCGACCGGAGGCCCGCGACGCGTTCGATCTGACCCGCGAATCCCAGACGCTGCGCGACCGCTATGGAGAAACGGCGTTCGGCCAGAGTTGCCTGATGGCCCGGCGATTGGTCGAAGCCGGCGTGCCTTATATCCAGGTGAATTGGAGCGAATACGTCGAATGCATGACACCCAACTGCGATTTCGGGTGGGACACGCATATCTACAATTTTGAATTACTGCAGGATCGGCACTGTCCGATTTTCGACCGGGCGTTTTCGGCTTTGCTCGACGACCTGCACACACGCGGCCTGCTCGAGAGCACGCTGGTCGTCGCCATGGGCGAATTCGGACGCTCGCCACGGATCACCAATCGGGCGGCTCGTGACCACTGGCATCCCTGCTACTCATCGATCTGGGCCGGGGCCGGACTCGCGGGGGGTCGGGTGATCGGGCAAAGCGACAAGCTGGGTGAACACCCCGTCACAGCCCCCGTGACCCCGGTCATGGTCGGTACGACGATGGCGGAACTCGCGGGGATCGATACCCAGGCGCGAGCCGAGATGAATGTCCTGGAAGGCGGTACGGTGATTCATGAACTCGTGTCGTGAACGAGGGCGCGCCGGCCAAAACCGTCGGCAGCAAGCCCGCTCGACATGTGGGTGGCAGACAGGCCGGTCGGCAGGCGAGACGCCGGCACCACGCTGGAGCCAAATCGCCTGGATGCTGGCCTTGTGGCTCTCGATCGGCACAGGCCTCGTCCAGGCGGATGAGCAACTCACCACTGACGGGCGGATCAAATACTCGCCGATTTTTGCCGACCGAGCGGGCGCGGAAATCGTCTACGTGCTGCAGGAACGAGCGGTCCAGTTTCGCCTGTTGCGCATGAAACTGGCCGATCGCAGCGTGACGGTCGTGCATCCGGAACAGACCAAAACAGAATTTGAACCGGCCCTGTCTCCCGACGGCCAGGTGCTGGCTTATATCCAGAGCCGAGGCAACCTGAGCCTGGCTTTGATGATTCACGACAGTCGCACCGGAAAGGCCGCGGAAGTCCCCCCGGGGGGTGGTTTTTCGGGTCCCCGCAGCCCGGCCATCTCACCCGATGGCACACGCATCTTATTCAGTTATCCGGAACAGGGGCGGCAGCGGATTTACTCGGTCAACACCGAAGCCAAAGATCAGCAGATTCTGATCGACAGCGATGGGGTCAATAACTGGCCCGATTTCTCTCCCGACGGACAGCGAATTGTGTTCGCCTCGACTCGGGATGACGACTACGAAATTTACACCGCCGCGGCTAACGGGCAGGATGTCCGGCGACTGACGTTCAGCCCAAGGCAGGATGTGCGTCCACGATTCTCTCCGGATGGGACGCGCATCGCCTTCATGAGCAGCCGCGATGGGAACTACGAGATTTACGTGATGCAGGCCGATGGCAGCCACGTGCAGCGTGTGACCAGCAACCCGGAGAGCGATGATTATCCCGCCTGGCATCCCGACGGGAAGCAGTTGCTGATCATTTCGGAGCGCAACGGGCGGCATGATCTGTATCTGATTCCGGTGCCGGCCGCCGAGTGAGCGGCCGCGCTGTGTTGCATGAGCTGGCCAGGTGCCAACGCGCCCCGTTCAGGCGGATTCCGCAGTGCCGGTCATAATTCCCGCGAAGGGAACCGTTGCGAGTGGTATAATGCGACGAGTCCCGCGCGCCGACGCGACTTTCCGACGGACAACAGAATCCAACGCAACCTGTTTGCCAGACGAGCATTACAACGCCGTTACAAACGATTTTCCCGCGTTTCCCAGGCGCTGCGGCCAGTCGAACCCCGCTTGCAAAACTCGCCCTGAACAATTAGCTTTGCGAAGATGAATACAGCACAACGACCTGACGATAACGACCCTTGGGAAGAACTTGCCGACCTGGTCGGCCTCGAAGGGGGTAAGGAATACATTGCGGCCACTTCTCCGCCGGAAACTCCCGTAGAGGCCACCCGAAAAGCCGAATCGGTTGTGTTTTCCGACACTCCGGCCGCCCCACCCGCTCCGACGAAATCGGCTGGGAAGGCCCCCGTCGTGTTCTCGGAAGCTCTGTTCGATGACGTTGTTTTCGACGATTCCGATGAACCTCCCGCGTCTCCCCAGGCAGCATCGCAACCCGCAGTTTCTCCAGAACCTGCCGCAGTTGAAGAACCGACCCCGGCTCCCGCGACCCCGGCCGCAACCGTGCAGGATTCGTATTGGGATGCCTTGGCGAACTGGAATTGGGACGATTCTGACGACTCGCGGTCTCGTGCCACTCCCGAACCCGAAGCGACGACTCCGGCCGCCCCCGCCCCCCGCAGCGAAGACCGCGAACGCGGTGGTGACCGAGATCGACCTCGCGAACGCCGGCGAGATGACCGTCGTGACGATCGCCGGGGACGCCGAGGCGATGACCGCGGTGCCCGGCCAGCTCGCGGCGGCAGCGGACAATCTGCCTCGGCCAGCCGCAGTGCCCCGCCCCCCCGCGCTCCTCGCAGTGGTGATGAATTCGGACTCGGACTCGACGACGAGCCCCCTGCAGAAACACCGCGGCGACCGGTAGCCCGCGACGCCAGCGACGATGAAATCGACGAACCCACGACGCTGAATCAACCCGATGGTGACACCGGGGCAGATGATGGCGACGACGCGGATGGAAATCGCCGCCGACGCCGACGACGCCGACGTGGCGGCCGTGGCCGTGGTGATCGGGAATCAGTGGCCGGCACTCCCGGTGAAGCCGCTGCCCCGGCCCCGGCTCACGATTGGGATGACGAAACCGGCCCGGAAGCCGATTTCAGCGAAGCTCCCGAAACTCCCCCCGCTCCGGCCCAGGCGCCGGTCGAAGGTGGCAGCGGCGAACGATCGGGCCGACCGCCTCGTGGCAAACGTCGCGACGGCCGACGCGAACGCGGTAATAATCGCCGCGGCGGAGGCTCTGACCGTGCCGAACGGTCCGATGTCTCGTTCGATGAAGACGAACCCCAGGAAATCACCAGTGGCGGGGGTATGGCGTCTCCCCACTTTGGTGAATCCGACGAAGACGATGTGTCCGAACCGGTGATCAGTTACGACAATGTGCCGAGTTGGGAAGAAGCCATTTCCTACCTGCTGCATCCCAACCAGGTGCAGGTCGAGGGTGGCTCTGAAGGGGTCTCGAACAATCCCCCCGCACGCGGCCCTTCGTCGTCTGGACAGCCCCGGCAGACCCGCCACTACGGCGACCGTAAGCCGCGCCGTTAATGCGGGCCCTTCATGTCTGCAAACCAAGCCGCAGTTGGTAATGTCTGGACCAATCTGCGGCGAATCGCAGTCTTATTGGCGTTCGCGTTGATCTGTCGGGCCGGTGCCCTGTGGAAATTCCGAGACCACCTGCGCCAAGACCCCGATAATTACCGCCGCATCGCCGAGCAACTCGTGGCGGGAGGCGGATATTCTGATCCGGATTCATCGCAGCCCACGGCCTATCGACCGCCGCTTTATCCGTGCCTGCTCGCCGGGATCCTGGCGGCTGGCGGCACATTCTCCACCATCGGGATCGTGCAGGCGGGACTTGGTCTGCTGACCGTCGGCCTGACAATCGACGTGGGCCGTCGACTAGGTCTGGGCAAAGCACGACTGGCCGCGGGACTGTTCGCGGCCGTCGACCCGATCCTGCTGCATCAGACAGCGCAGGTCATGACGGAAACGCTGGCGACCAGTCTGGCGACATTGTGGCTCTGGCTGTTACTGGGGCCAGATTCGAAACGCTGGCGACTACTTTCCGGCATTGTCTTCGGCCTGGCCTGCCTGTGCCGGCCCACATTCTGGGTGGCCGGTGCGCTGTGCGGACTGGCCGCGCTCGTGCGGCGGCGGCCAGACTCGAAACCCTCCACGGCGACAACAATGAACCAGTTGGCCCCCGCTCTGGCCAGCCTGCTGGGTGTTGTACTGGCCGTTACCCCGTGGGTCGTCCGCAATACGTTTGTCATGGGGCAACCGATTCTGACCACGACGCATGGAGGCTATACGCTGATTCTGCCTCACAATCCCGAATACACCAAGGCCGTTGTTCACAACGACTGGGGTGCCGCCTGGCAGGGCCTTTCGTTCGAGAACTGGGCCTCGTCACTCGAAGAGGAACTGGCCCGCCTCGACCCGCCGCTGGACCACACCCACCATTCCCCCCAGGCCGAGGTAGCTCGCGATCGCTGGCTCAATCGTCAGGCATGGGCGTACATCCAAGCCGACAAGGCCACCGCATTCAAAACGGCGGCCACTCTGCTGGGGCGCATGTGGAGCGTCAAACCCGCACGCACTGCAGGCGACGATCGCGAAACCGCGATCCGCTGGGCCGTTGCGGCATTTTATGTCCCTTTGTTCGCTGCCGCGCTCATCGGTCTCTGGCGGATTCGTGGCACCGGCTGGCGGAACTGGAAATACCCACTGCTGCTGGTCGTGGGCTACACCGCCGTGCATGCGTTGTATTGGGCCGACATGCGCATGCGGGCTCCGCTGATGCCCGTCGTAGCCCTGCTGGCCGCCGCGAGCCTGAGCGAGAAACGACCGCGGCCCGCCGCTGACCAGGTCAGCGCCCCATCCCCACGTGGCAAAACGGGCCGTTAAGGACTGCTCGTTTCGACGTCTCCGTCGCGCCTGTCACCTTGGTCGAGGGTTTTACTTGGCATCGGGTACTGCCGTCCGAGACTGAAAATGGGTATGGGCCCAGCGGACAAAGTGCTCGATATTGGGAGCATCGGTGTGTCCGCCGTCGTGCTGTCGCCAGGCCAGCACGCCCGACAACAACCCGGTATTCACCGCCGGCATTTTCTCGCTGAGATAGTCGTCACTGGTCCCCAGGTCTTTGACGCCCAGCAAGCGAAAGACCGGACCGGCGGCGACCGTCGCCATGTAGCTTCCCTGCTGATCAAGCCATTTCGCATCTCCCTTTTCGGGAATGCCATAGCTGATGAACGTCAACCGGGGAGCACAGAGGGCGATCAACTCGTGCGAATCGACCGGCAAGTCTCCGGCATTGCGGCTGCCGAAACTCGATTCGGCGGCACCGTATTTCAGGAAGTTCCCCGCCATCCAGTGGTATTCTCCCGAACCCGTGAGGTTCTCAACGGCTTCGCCAAAATTACGGCGGTGCAATTTGGCGCCCCCTTCACCCGAGGAACCCACGAGCACCGCGGCGAATCGCTGATCGAACGCCGCGGCGACCAGAGCGGCCTTGCCGTAGCGAGACACCCCTTCGATACCCACGCGTTTGGCATCCACCGCGGGATCAGTTTCGAGATAATCCAGCCCGCGCGACGCGCCCCACCCCCAGGCCCGCAGCGCGCCCCAGTCTTCCGGCTGGCGGGGCTGGCCTTGGTTCGTCAGCCCGATGATGCCTCGGGTCAGTCCCTGGCCGTTATCCGCCTGAATGCTGGGTGTCGCCAGAATGGCAAAGCCCCATCCCGCCTTGAGCAGGGTTTCGCCGGGGGTCGGCCCCGGCGGCCCAAAGCCCCGGCCGGGAGGCCCCGCAGGATTGGTTCCGCCGCGGCCAC
>JAFEBR010000492.1 GCA_018242565.1 Planctomycetota bacterium
CCGAATTCCTGCAACTCGTGGGAATTTGTGGCGACGAATACGAATTGGTGCAGGACTGGGACTGCAGCCGCATGTTGCAGGAATTAGCGAAGGTCACCCCGGCGCTGGTCACCGACCTCAACCGGAAGTCAATTCTGGCTGATCCCGAGCGGGCCGCGAGAATTCGACAGCAGGCGCAGCAGGAGGGCGCTTCCACCGATTCGCTGTTTGTCACGCACGCCACCTGGAAGGCCTCGGGGAAAAAGCTGCACATTTCGCTCGGCGCCTCAGCCGTCGTCGCGATCCTCAGACGGATTGGCACGCGGCTATTGCACGAACGCGAATTCGCGGCCTGGTGCGATGAACAGGGAATCGCTTTCGAACCCGCCCCGACCAGTGGCTGGACCACCGAAGACGGCTTGGCGATTCTGCAACTGACTCCGGCGGCCGGGCAGGAACTGCTCAAGGTCATTCAGCCCCAGCGCGGCACGTACCGCTTAACCGAACTCCCCACGGTGACTTTCGAGGTCGTCCCTTCGGAAATGACCGACGCCGATGGCAATGTGGTGGAAGTGCTGGGCTGACAGACTCGGCCTCACTCCAGCAGCCAGGCGCGCACCTGTCGCAGGGCCCGTTGCGGGGGCGAGAGCAGTGCGTGTTCCCGGGCGAACTCCAGCGCCTCCCGCGGGCGATTCGTAATCAGATTATCAACCCCCAGGTCGATCAGTCGCTGCATGTCGGCCGGTTTGTCGACCGTCCAGACATGCACTTCCTGCTGACGGCGGTGGGCGGCCCTGATGAACGATCCTTTGGCACGCCCCAGTTGCGTACTGAGAAAATTGACGTCCAGCCGTTCCGGATTGCGAGCATTCACCGAGAACAGATATCCCACGGGAATCCCCGGAGCCAGCCGCCGAACTTCTTCCAGCCCCGCGTAGTGCAGCGACTGAATCACCACCTGGTCCGCCATGCCTGCGTCTCGCACTGCCTGGACCACCCGCTCCGCCAACCGCGGTTGATGCTCGCCGTAATACTTGAGCTCGATATTTAAACGGATCTGGTTCTTCGCCAATTCCAGAACTTCATCCAACCGCGGCGCAAAGTCCGCTGCGATATCCGGCGCTTCGACGCTCTTCAGCGGAATCTGCCGAATTTCCTCGTAGGGGAGTTCCCAGACCTTCCGGGCGACGCCGGCCTGTCTTGAAAAATCGCTGTCGTGCGTGACCACCAGCACTGCATCGAGCGACATCTGCACGTCGATTTCGGCAAACTGGGCCCCGTCGTCAATTGCTTCCTGAATCGCGTGCAAGGTGTTCTCAATCGAATGACGTGTGCCACCTCGGTGGGCCGTCACGGCGACATCATGGTGCCGATCGAGTTCCCCAACCCCCAGTACGGTTGTGATCAACGAGATCAGTGCCATTCCGACCGGCAAGGCCGCCAACAGCCAGCCCCCTATTGCGACCCAGCGAGATGCGGGCCCTGAATGCGACACAACACCGAGGTCGGGCACCCACTCCGGGTTGGTTTCGCGGCGGAAATCTCGGTACAGCAGCGCAAAGACGGCAGACGCCACGCACGGCCCAGGCAACGTGATGAATCCGCTCAGCAACGTGCGGACCACAAGCAACCCCACGAACAAAATCGCAGGTTCGGTCGTGCCGTCTGCGGTCAACAGTGCGGCCGTCAGACTGCAGAGGCGCCCCAGCCAGGCCGCGATCAGGCCCAGCGTCAGAATTAAAGCCAGCGTTAAGAACCAGGCCAACGCTGTGCGTCGCCAGTGGCTGGTTACGAGGCGCATACTGGCCCGCAATACATCGCGTGCTGTTAAAGGCTCACACAACAGAACCGGCACGATGAAACGCCAGCCGATGGCGTACCAGCAGAAAGCTCCCACCGTCGGCACGGCAACAACTGCCAGCAGCGCGATCGCCTTCAAGAATTCGGGAGGGCGTTCTGCCAGGTAATAGTTGATATCGTGTCGGGCGAGCAGGTCATGCGAGATCCACCCACCCACCACCAGCAGCGGAACAGCCAGTCCCACGGTCGCCAGTAGAATCCACGCTGCGACCGAGACCACCCGGGGCCAGACGCGCAGCACGACGCGCAGCGCGCCCGGCGAAGTCACCCGCTCGCCGCGCATGGCTCCCAGGGCAATTGCCGATAAGCCCGTCTGTTCGACCAACCGGATCGTCAGGAATAAAATCGCCGCCACGGTCGAAGCCAGCGCACCTCGCGGGGAGAGGACAAAGCCTACCAGATCGGTACTGTCAACCACCGCCTGCCCCGAGAGCCAATGTCCCACGATGGCCGCCAGCGGAGTAAACAGAAACGCTTCGAACAACCGAAACAGCATCGAAAAACGGGCCAGATCGTAACGGTGATCCAGGTATACCCGAAAGGCCTGACGCTGGGGGTTCAACATGTTGTCTTTTCTGTCACATTCCGTGGAGTGGCCAGCCAAGTCGCCCATCCAAATTGCCGGGCCGCGCCTGGACATCAAGACGACAGGGGACTGGCAGGACCGAAAAACGACGGGATTTCGCTGCCAGAATTTCCGCCCCGCAGCCGAAATCAATTCTAACACCGAGGCCACCTGTCGCACAGGACGACACCATCCGCACCGCGGCGGGAGGGCATGCAGCAGACTTCAGAAGTAAGCCAGATCGCGTCCGGTTCAGCGCCGTTCGTGCACCGGAATCTTGTGGAACTTGATATCCCCTGATGGAACGGCAGGCCCCCATCGAGAGCGTCTGACATGACCAGAATTGTCCGAACAACAAAAAAAACCTCGGAGTGCTCAGGGCACTCCGAGGGGTGTCGGAAAGTCACGCCGCGAATCTATTCACATGGCGAACCGCAATTACGGAGCCAGTTGTCGTTAGGCCGCAAATCGCTTGCGAGCCCAGACGGCACCGAAAACGCTGAACATCAACAACGATCCAATCATCGTCGACGGTTCCGGAACAGCCAGGCTGA
>JAFEBR010000493.1 GCA_018242565.1 Planctomycetota bacterium
AATCGAGGGCACCCGCGAGCAGACACGGCTGAAAACCGGGCAGGAATTGCTGGCAGGCGAATTGACTGCGGCACAAGCTGAGCTGGATGAACTGGTGCAATTGCAGTCGGTTGACACCGACAATCTCAAAGCCCTGCAACACGAACAACAACTCCTCTCACAGAATTCTTCGCAGTCCCAACCGTCCGATCGGACCCCTGATGTGATCAAGAAGCTCATCGACGAACTTCTCGTTAAACTGAAAGAGGACGGCGCATTGCGGCAAAAAGCAGACACGGAATTTGCGACAGCCTTGAAACAACTCAAGGCTCTGGACGATTCGATGTCGCAAATGTCTGAGATCATCGCCACCCGCCGGCAAGCCAACCAGGAGCAGATTTCCAAGCTGGAATCATCGCTGAAAGATCGCGACCAGCAAATCGTCAAATTGAAACAGAAGTCATTGACTCTGGAAAAACAAATTGCCGATGCGAAATCCGAAAACCAGAATGGTTTGGCGGTAGCAAAATATGCCCTCACCGGTGGTTGGGAATGGCGCCGTCTTTCTTACCTCGCTGATCTTCCCATCAAGTTGTTTCCCAAGAACGATGCTCCGGGAGCCCGGATCCCTGCACTTCACGGACTGGCACGCTCTCCCCAGGGTGACTGGATTGTGACCGGCACCGACGAGGGCGATATCCTGACGGTTTCCACCACCGATGGCAGCACGCAGGTCAAAAACAAAGTCCACGGCTCGCCGATCGCAGCACTCGCTGTTTCTGCAGACGGAAAGCTGATTGCCAGTGCGGGCACGAAAGACCGTACGATTCGACTGTCACATCCCGCGAGTCCTCAACTGGTGGCTGAAATTAACGTCCCGACGGATGTGCTCAGTCTCGATTTCTCACCGGCCGCGATGTCACCCCAACGCACCTGGTTGCTGGCCGCCTGTTCCGATCAGATGTTGCGACTCTGGGATCTGGCGGATGCCACCCAGCCGCAATCGCTTCCCGCCTTACGTAAAGAACACGACTTGAAACTCACGCAGGCGATTTTCTCTCCCGATGGCCGACAGCTCGTCAGCGTGGGAGAAGACCGCGCCGTCGTCTGGGATCTGGCGGCCAAAGCTGGAGCGGCGCCCTATGAACGCCGTCAGGCAGTGTTCGGCTGGCATAGTGGCAGCACGATTCTGGCTGTCGACTACACGCTGCAGGGCACGACTCGCAGAATTGTCACGGCCGATAATAATGGGCGCATCGTCGTCTGGAATCCTGACCAACTGATGTCCCGGGCCGACGCCGACAAAGATCTGCCCCGCCGCGTCAAAGAGAATTCGCCCGCGGAACGCAATCAGGCGTCGGCTCGCGAATTACAACATCATGAAACGAATGACTCAGCTCCCATCAATTTCGTGACCTTCTCTCACGATGGTCGATTTGTGCTGAGCGGCAGCGACGACCATACGTTGCAGTTCCAGTCTGTCGATGCGGGCTCACGCGGTTTACCAACGACCTTCCGCGGGCACGGCCGGGCCGTACGTGGAGGCACCATTGTTTCCCGTGAAGCTCCTCGTCCGACAGAGAAGGCTTCCATGGGCAAGCTCGGTGAAACCGACCCGAACCACTGGTTCATTGTATCAGTTGGCGAAGATGGCCATGCCTATCGCTGGAATATCGGAGAGTATCGGGAAAATGTCCGCATCGAAACGGACCCCCTGCCGGTTGAAGGCGATGGTCCTGATCGGGCCATTCTGTCGACGGCGTTCAACTCCCAGGGGACTTCCATCATCGCCGGAGGTGCCGACCGCATCGCCCGGATCTGGGATCTCCGTGGTCAATTGGAACAGGAATTTTCCGAAAAGTCCTCGGCGAGCCTCGAACAGGGGCATCAGCTTCCGATCTGGACAGCGGCATTTTCACCTCGCGGCGATTGGTTCATCACGGCCGGAATGGATGGGCGGTCGCTGATCTGGGACAGTCACAGTCAGACGCAATGGGCGGCCCGTTTGAATGGCACAGGGGTCCCCTCGCTGCTGGCGGTCTCTCCCGATGGTCGTTGGATCGCAACGGCAACCAGCCAGCGGGCGGGCCAACTGGCAGTGTGGAGTGTCGAGAAACTCCGACGGTCGGACAACGCCGAACCGGTGATGTTCCTCGGACCCCATGCCAAACATGCGACCGGCCTGCAACTCGCCGCCCTGACATTCGCGCCCGACATCTTCGATGCGGCCACTGGAAAAGTCCGTCTGTATGCGGCATTCTTTTCCAACCAGGAATCTGACTCGACTGGTGAACAGGATCTCGTCTGGGATCTGTCAGTCAAAGACGGCTCACTGGAAGCACATCCGCTGGCGCTGCCCCACCTGCCCGGGCGGTATGTTACTGCCGCCGCGTTTCTGGCCGGTGGCCAGGAACTCCTGACTGCCGCGACGGACGGACGCATCCTGCGGATTCCCGTCGATCAGCCGGGAAAATCCCCGACCGTGTCTGTCGAAAAAGGCTCTGTCGATTTTCTGCATGTATTGCCCGATCAGAAATTGCTGATGGTTTGTCGACCGACACCGAAGTCGATTGTGTTACGCAAAACGAGACCGGACGGCACATTGGAAAGCCCCAGCGATGAGCTCCTGTTAGAAAATGTCAAAGAGGTTTTATCGGCGTCCGTTTCGCCCGCAGGCGACGAGGCCGTGCTGGTCTGTTCGGCAGGCCTGAACTCGGCCCGCAAGACCTCCAAATCGACGCTCTCGGAAGTGCGCCGTTTCGATGTGCGCAACCTGAAAGAGGTGCGACCCAACAATCGCCCCTTCCTGAAACAGGGACAAGGCGAACAGGCCCGCTACTGGGGTGCGATTTTCTCGACCCGCAAAAAAGCAGGCCCGGGAAATGAAATTCTTGCGCTGCATGGCACTCGTGCCGAATTGGTCGATGCCGAGGGCAACACCTCTGCCCGAGCCGAACCCCAGGGCCCCATCACAGCTGTGAGCTTCTCGAAATCTGGTAAGCTCGCACTGACCGCGGCCGTCGCGACGATCCGCATCTGGGACCGGGAAACCGGAGCCGATCTGAAACACATTACCGAACCGGTCAGTCTCAGTAAGGTCACGCGCGCTGTATTCTCACCAACCACAGAAAAATGGGTCCTGTCGGCCGGCTACGATGGTGAGAAAAACTACGTCCGTCTGTGGGATGTCGAAAAAGAGGGCGATCAACCGGCCAAAACGTTCTCCCACAAGTCACGAGTCCACCATATCGCATTCTCCGCCGACGGCGAGAAATTCGTCAGTGCGTGCGAAGATGGCACAGTCTGGATCTGGGACCTCAACAACGACCAGCAGGAACTGACCCATTGGGCCGCTCACGACGATGGTGCCGCCTTGTGTGCTGAGTTCTCA
>JAFEBR010000494.1 GCA_018242565.1 Planctomycetota bacterium
GCTGTTCGCTCAAGGCCCGGTGCGGAAGGTCGATTACAACCGCGAGATCCGCCCGCTGTTGTCGAATGTCTGCTACAAATGCCACGGGCCTGATGAAAAAGAGCGGAAGGCCGGACTGCGACTCGATTCTTCGGAAGGGCTCACCGCCCGGTTGGAATCGGGAGCCCACGCTGTGATCGCCGGCAAGAGTGCCGAAAGTGAACTCTTCAAACGTCTGGTGGCGACCGACCCCGCCGAGAAAATGCCTCCGACGGGTTCCGACAAGCAGCTCACGCCTCAGCAAATCGAACTCATCAAACGCTGGATCGACGAAGGGGCCACGACCAGTGCGCATTGGGCGTTTGTGCCACCCCGTCGGCCCGCGCTGCCTGCCGTCAAGAATGAATCGCAGGTACGCAATGCGATTGACCGCTTCATCATCTCTCGTCTCGATCAAGAAGGGCTGGCCCCCGCGCCCGAGGCCGATCGGGTCACGCTGATCCGTCGGCTGACATTCGACCTGACGGGACTGCCCCCCACTCCCGCCGAGGTCGATGCCTTCGTCGGCGACCAGTCTGGTGACGCCTACGAACGACTGATCGAACGGTTACTCTCGAGCTCACGCTTTGGAGAACACCAGGCCCGTTACTGGCTCGACGCGGCCCGTTATGGAGATTCGCACGGCTTGCACTTCGACAATGAACGGTCGATGTGGCTGTATCGCGAGTGGGTCATTCAGGCCTTCAACCGCAATCTGCCCTTTGATCAGTTCACCATCGAGCAACTCGCAGGCGACCTGCTCCCGAATGCGACGATCGAACAGAAAATCGCCAGCGGCTTCAACCGCTGCAACGTGACCACCAGCGAAGGGGGGTCGATCGATGAAGAAGTTCTGGTGCGGTACAACGTCGATCGTGTCGAGACCACGGCCACCGTCTTCATGGGGCTGACTCTGGGTTGCAGTGTTTGTCACGACCACAAGTACGACCCGTTCACCCAGAAAGAGTTCTACCAACTGTATTCGTTCTTCAACAGCCTGGCCGAGAACGCCATGGACGGAAACGCGAACAATCCGCCGCCGTACATGAAAGTTCCCGCGGCCGAGCAACTCGCGGCCATCGCTGACCTCGACAAGCAGGTCGCGGCCACGCGCCAGAAAATCGCCGAGGAACTGGCACGCGTTGAATATGTGGAACCCGCCGCAACCGAACCGACGGCAGTCGGGAATCCCCAGGAGTACGTCTGGATCGAAGATGACCTGCCACCGCAGGCCAAACCCCAGGGGGACACTCCCTGGCAGTTCGTCAACAAGGCGGACAAACCTGTGTTCAGTGGCGAACGGGCTTCGACCCGCACCGCCGCCGGTCTCAGTCAGCACTACTTCACCGACGCTTCGCCGGCGCTGAAAGTCGGTGAGGGGGACAAATTCTTCGCGTATGTGTACCTCGATCCGGCGAATCCGCCTCAGCAGATCATGCTGCAGTGGAACGACGGGAGTTGGGAGCATCGTGCCACCTGGGGTGGCGACATGATTCCCTGGGGTGCGCCGAATACTCCGTCTCGTCAGGCCATGGGCCCTCTGCCGGAAGTCGGCAAGTGGGTGCGACTCGAAGTCGAATGCAGCAAAGTCGGCATCGCTCCCGGCACCAACATCAATGGCTGGGCATTCACGCAGTTCGCAGGCACCGTGTATTGGGACAAAGTCGGCCTCATCACCCGCACTCCGCAAGCCGGGCAGTCGTTCGAATCACAAATCGCGTGGGAGGCCTATGAAAAAGCACAGTCCAAATCGACCTTGCCCGGCCCGGTCCAGGAAGCTCTGAAAGTCGAAACCGACAAACGGAACGATGCACAGAAAAAAGTGCTGCGCGATCATTTCCTGGAATTTGTTTGCGGTCGGACGAAGCCGGTATTTGATGCCCTGCACCAGCAGATCACCGCCGCCGAGCAAAAACGAAAGGCCATTGATGATTCCATTCCCGGGACCATGGTCTCGGGAGAGATGGCCCAGAAGCGCGATGCGTTTCTGCTGATTCGTGGTCAATACGACAAAAAGGGAGAAAAGGTCGGCCCCGGCGTCCCCGCCGCGCTCAGCCCGTTCCCGAAAGATGCTCCTCTGTCTCGACTGGGACTGGCGCAGTGGCTGGTTGCCCCCGAACATCCCCTGACGGCGCGAGTCAACGTGAATCGCTTCTGGCAGCAGATGTTTGGCACCGGGATCGTCAAGACGGCAGAAGACTTCGGGGCCCAGGGGCAGTGGCCCAGTCATCCCGAACTGCTCGACTGGCTGTCGGTGGAATTCCGCGAAAGTGGCTGGAACGTGAAACACCTGCTCAAACTGATCGCCATGTCGGCCACGTACCGTCAGTCATCCCGGACTACTCCCGAGTTGATTCAGCGCGACCCGGCCAACGAACTGCTGGCCCGGGGACCGCGGTTCCGACTGGACGCCGAAGTGATTCGCGACAGCGCCCTGGCAGCCAGTGGTCTGCTCGTTGAGAAAATCGGCGGCCGAAGCGTGAAGCCTTACCAACCCGAAGGGCTGTGGGAAGCCATCTCGTTTGTGGGGAGCAACACCGGAACTTTCAAACAGGACTCGGGCGACTCGCTCTATCGACGCAGCCTGTACACATTCTGGAAACGCACCTCGCCGCCGCCTTCGCTGCTCACGTTCGACGCCCCGTCGCGCGAAGCCTGCACCGTTCGCCGATCGAGAACGAATACTCCACTGCAGGCGCTGGTGCTGCTCAATGACAAGCAGTATGTGGAGGCTGCCCGCAAACTGGCCGAACGGGGGATGAGCGAGGGCGGGGCAAGCCCGGCGGACCGCGCGGTGCACATGTTTCGCCTGGCGACCGGCCGGCGGCCCTCGGCACCCGAAACCTCAGTGCTGCTGAAAGTCTATGAATCGGAACTTGCCGAGTTTCAGGCCGATTCCGAAGCCGCGGGCAAATTGCTGGCGGTGGGCGATGCCCCCCGCAACGCGGCACTCGATGTCCCGCAATTGGCCGCCTGGACGCTGGTTGCCAATCTCGTGTTGAATCTCGACGAATCCGTCACCAAGGAATAGAGCCAGACGCCTCGCGCTCGTCGCGAGTCGCCTGCTGAAAATCCCTTATTACAAATCCGCCCATAAATCCTGACTTTCAGAATTGATTTTCGATGCACCCTGTCCAAGACTTGTTGAACGAGATGAATCGGCGGTATTTCTTCGGCAAATCCGCCTGTGGTCTGGGTGGAGCCGCCCTGGCCTCGATTCTGAATCCACGTTTGTTCGCTGATTCGGCACCCGCCGTTCCGGCCGAACTGCAGACGTTTGGCGAATTGCCACAACTGCATCACAAGCCTACGGCGAAACGGATCATCTGGCTGTTCATGGCCGATGCTCCTTCGCAGCTTGATCTCTACGACTACAAGCCAAAACTCGAAGAGTACTTTGACAAAGACCTGCCCGAGTCGGTGCGGAATGGTCAGCGCATCACGACGATGACGTCAGGACAATCACGACTGCCAGTCGCACCGTCGATCTTCAAGTTCGCGCAGCACGGCAAGTCGGGTGCGTGGATCAGTGAACTGCTGCCGAACATCGCTTCGATCGTCGACGACATTGCGATCGTCAAGACGGTGCACACCGAAGCCATCAATCACGACCCGGCGATCACCTACATTCAGACGGGCAGCCAGATTCCCGGACGCCCGAGTGCCGGCGCCTGGCTCTCGTACGGGATTGGCTGTCCCAATCGGGATCTGCCGGCGTATGTCGTGCTGCACTCGCGACTGGCCGCCGGTTCGCAGTCGCAGGCCTTGTTCTCGCGATTGTGGGGCTCAGGCTGGCTCCCGACCCGACATCAGGGGGTCTCACTGCGATCGGTCGGCGATCCGGTGTTGTACCTGTCGAATCCGCCGGGCGTCACCGACGTCCGCCGGCGCAAAATGCTCGATGGGTTGAGCGAACTCAATCAGCAGAAACTCGCGGACGTGGGGGATCCCGAAATCAGTGCCCGCATTGCCCAGTACGAAATGGCGTACCGCATGCAGACCTCAGTCCCGGAACTGACCGACATTTCCAAAGAACCCAAAGAAGTCCTGGAGATGTATGGGCCTGAGGTCACGCAGCCTGGCACCTATGCCTACAACTGCCTGCTGGCACGACGACTGGCCGAGCGAGACGTGCGATTTGTGCAGGTCTTTCTGCGGGGCTGGGACCATCACGGCGGATTGCCCGGCAGCATTCGTCAACTGACGAAAGCGGCCGACCAACCGACCGCCGCACTGCTGAAAGACCTGAAACAGCGGGGCATGCTGAACGACACGCTGGTGGTCTGGGGGGGTGAATTCGGCCGAACGGTCTACAGCCAGGGGACGCTCACCAAGGACAATTACGGCCGTGACCATCACCCGCGGAACTTCACGATGTGGTTGGCAGGCGGAGGGGTCAAACCCGGCATCGTCCACGGCGAAACCGACGATTTCAGCTACAACATCGTCGATAAGCCGGTGCACATTCACGACTTGAATGCCACGCTGCTGCACTGCCTGGGAATTGACCATGAACGGCTGACCTATCGGTTCCAGGGACGGGACTTTCGCCTGACTGATATTCATGGCAATGTCGTCCGGGACATCCTGGCTTAACCCGAGCTCGGCAAGTCACGCGACAGGCCGTAAGCCCAAGTCAGGAAAGACGTAACGCTCTATTACGCCCCCCGCCCACTCCACCGGACGGGGGGCGTGAGCGACCCTGCCCACGGACAGAATCGCACTATCCGCGAGCCCTGTCGACGAACTTTTCTGGCGGAAAACCAGGAATGTTGACACGTCCGCTGGGTGGAGTATAATTCGTTGTCTCTCCGCTCAATCCTCCTGCTCAACCAGCGGGCAAACCGAGTGGGTCATCAGCACATGCATTGTGTCTGAGTTCTGCATCAGCCCTCGGCTGACTTCCTGGTTTGTCTGTCCTGCCTCCAGGTGCCTGCTGGCACCAGGCACTTTGCCTGTTCCGTCTAAATCAAAGGAACGATTATGTTTGGTCTGGGTTATGGAGAAATTCTGATTTTCGCGCTGATCGTGCTGGTTCTGTTCGGAGGGTCCCGAATTCCGACGCTGGCCCGCTCGCTCGGTAAAAGCATTACGGAATTCAAGAAGGGGGTCGCGGGCATCGACGAAGACCCGACCTCTACGGACAAAGAACCGCAGAAACCTTCATGAATTGACCCGGTTCGAGTGAGATTCCGCAAATCGGTTGTCGTACCGTTTTTTCCTTCGAGTGATCACCACTTCGAATTGATGAGAGGCATACCATGTTTGGCATCGGATCCAGTGAAATGATCATCCTGGCGATCATTGCCCTGCTGCTGTTCGGCAAGCGACTGCCGGAAGTGGCCCGCAGCCTGGGTAAAGGGATGATGGAATTCAAAAAGGGCATGTACGATATCCAGGACGAGGTCATGTCGGCGACCAGCAGCCGTCCCGCGACGCAACCGCAGTCGCGCCCCATTGCCAGCGACCTGCGTGATGAAGCCGTCGCCCCAAAGTTCGAACCTCCCAAATTCGAACCGGGTGAAGTGACCCCGGAACAACCGGCCTGAAAATCGCCCGCCCCCCGCACCGGGGCGATCGCGCCGTCACTTTCGTCTGGTTTCTGTGTTCAGGCCAGTCGGTCAATCCGGCTGACCGCTGAGCGTTAATGCGAACATTTCGCACCGCTCGTCGGGTCTGACCGACAAGCAATAGCGTTCTGCATGCGGCGTGCGACACTGGTACGCAGCCGCCCTGCGAATCAGGGCCGGCTGCGCTGCTTGCGACGTGTCAGACTCCAGAGTACGATTACACCACGATGCCGTTGCCACGGGGCAACCCGGCAGAGTCTGGCAACCGCATGGTGGCGCGAGGCAACATTGATTCAGTATCGGCCGTTTCGTAACCCGGACGTTCCACAGATCAACGAACTCTGGAACTTTGGGCAATTGGGACCGGGTGCCGCGCGAGACTTCCCCAATGACGTTCTGGACCTGCTCGTTCTCGCGCAACCCTATTTCGACAAGAAGGGATTGATTCTCGCCTGCGATGGCAAAGATGTCGTCGGCTTTGTGCATGCGGGCTTTGGAGCCAATGCCGACGGGACGGGTATCTCCACCGACACCGGTATCATCTGTGCCGTCATCGTGCAGCCTGATTATCGCCGACGCGGCATCGGCCGTGAACTGGTGGCCCGGGCGGAAGACTACCTGAAATCACAGGGCGCCACCCAGATTATGGCCGGCGAATCCGGCACGCAGAATCCCTTTTACCTGGGTCTGTACGGCGGGTCAGAGTCGGCGGGCTTCCTCGAAAGCGATGCCAATGCAGCCCCGTTCTTTCAGCGAATCGGCTATGAGCCAGCCTTCAGCTACACACTCATGCGTCGCGACATCACCGAAAAGCGAGATCCGTTCGATCCACGGATGCTGACCGTCAAACGGGCCATGAAATTTGGCGTGCTCGATCGGCCTCCGTCGGCCAGTTGGTGGTGGATGACCCGTTACGGCCGTTTCGGGTCACTGACCTTCGCGCTGATTCCCAACGCGGGGGGACCTCCCCCGGCCGAAGTCACCTTCTGGGAAATGCAATTTCACGCCGCCTGTCGTGGCGAACGGACCGCGGGAATCACCGACCTGCAGGTCCATGCAACGGACCGCCGTAAAGGCTACGCAAAATCGCTGCTCACCGAAGTCATTCGGCGTCTGCGCGATGAAATGGTGACGCATGTCGAAGTGACGATCCGCGAGGACAATCCCGCCGCGATCAACCTGCTCACAGCGCTGAACTTTCAACCGTTCGACCGCGGCGTCGTCTATCGCAAGACGGGGACGGCCGATTCCGCCACGCCTCGGCCGGCATTTGTCGTTGCCGGCTCGCCTGATGCGCCACAAGTGGTCTTACAGACCGTTTGACCCGAACCTGCCGGAGCCCAGCGGCCCCGCGCCTTTTCTCTTTCCAATCGGGCATGCCGGACGCAGCCAGCGCGTCCCCCATCATTCGCTCGCAGCGAGCGCCTCGCGCTGGTAGACCGAGATCTCGACATCTTCAAACAGCAAGGGCTGGCTGATGAGTTTGAGTGTCGGATGCGGCAGCGGTGTGCGCAGCATGCCACGCGGCGACCAGGTGACGACCAGCATTCGGCCCGAAGGTTCCGGAATCTCGCTGGGTGTTGGCAGTGCCGCCGCTTCTTCCCAGGAGCGGGCAAACCGGAATCGCGCCTGGGGCCACTGACTGACCAGCGAATAAATCAACCGGGCAGGCGGAGTGGGGACTTCCAGCACGCCAGGGCGGGGCAACCCGAAAAAAGTCAACTCGGCCACTTCGGCCTGGTTGGCCAGACTCAACCGCCACTGCTGCAGATCGCGGTTGCTGTTCCCTGTTTCACGCGGGATTTCTCCCCCCTGAAAAACGCTCAGCAGCAGGATCGTCAACAGCATCAGAGACAACACCCAGCGGCAGCGGTGCTCACCGGTGCGGGCCAGACGCAACAAGCCCACGCCGAGAATCATTACGAAGATCCCGATTACCAGCGGATGCCCCAGCACCGGCTCGGCGGTTCCCGCGGGCGAGTGCCAGAGTGTCATTAGACTGGCCAGTGCCAACAACCCGGCCGCCAGCGAGATTTCCAGCCGTACTCGCCGCTCGGCAATTTCGATCATCCCCACGGCCGCCGCGATTCCCAGGGGAACCACCAGAAACGTCTCCCACAACAGCACTGTCGACTCCGAAGCCTGACATGGACCGGCGGCGAAGCAGCACCCCAACAATGCGACTACAATCCAGGGGAGCAGAATCAGTCGGTGTCGACGGCCGATCTCTTCGCCACCGGCAAAGTGATCGCGCAGAATCGTCCCCAATCCAATGAGTGTCAGCCCCAGGAAGGGAAACACGACCCGCGACAATTCGGCAGGCGAGGCCAGAAACGACAGAAAACCCCGAACCGACCGAATGGGCTCAGCGGTGGGGGGCATCAGCCATTTGCCCCAGAAGCCACCGGGGTCCCGGGTCCGCAGCAGCATCACGTGCCAACCGGCGAGGGCAAACGCCGTGACCACCATGACGGCCAGCGACCAATACGCCGTGCGGCGGGTGAACTGTCCTCGATCCCAGATCGAGGTGGGTGTTTTGCGCCAGTGCCCCTCAAATTTCCAGACGGCGACATGCAGCACCAGAATCAACACGACCGCGAGCGAAAGGGCTCCCCCGGCCAGCAGACACAACCCGAGCGAGATGCCCCCCAGCAGTCCCTGGTACGAAATCACGGTCGCGGATTTCTGCCAGTGCGCAACCATGCCGACGAACGACAGCAACGCGAACAAAATTGCCGCGGACTGCGGCACAGGCTGCTGCGCCCCCTGCAGAAGCAGCGGATGAAAGGCCAGGCACATGACACTCAAGAGCGCCAGGTATTCGCCGCCGAGTCGGCGGCCCAGCGCATAACACGCGAGCAACAGACCAGCCGTACACAGCAGCGGCGCCAGGAGCAACCCCAGATCGGTCCCGACTCCACAGACTTTCAGGCACAAGGCGGTGAGCCAGCGCATCAGCGGAGGCTCGAATTCCAGTGAATCCAACTGCTCGAGACCGTTGGCAAACGACGCCCCCATACCGCGCGACAGCGACAGGAAACGTAACGATTCCAGCCCCTGCAGGGCCCCGGCATCGGTCATGGGGCGAATGCCCACGGCGTACAACACGGGCAGAAAGGCCAGTGCCACCGCGAGGGGAAACATCGCCTCGGCCGCCGAACGCAACAGCGGAAACAGAGGCCGCGCCGGATCGGACGCGAGTTTTTCGAGATCGTGATCAGTGACGAGGGTCGGTGTGGGTGGCATCCGGGAACTTACCGCTTCCTACAGGTGTCTCGGAGAAATCAGGGCCTCGTCGACCGGCCGAACGGGAACTCCCTGTCGGCCGGACTGTCGTCGACGGTTCGCCAGATCCGCCGAGTCCCTGGATGGCAGACACGCATCCCCGATCGACGGGTCGGCAGATCAGCGCAGAATTTCCTGAATGGGTCGTTGTGGTTCCACCCCCGTCAGACGCTGATCGAGGCCCTGGAACTTGAAACTGAAGCGTTCGTGATCAATCCCCAGGCAATGCAGAATGGTCGCGTTCAAATCATTCACGTGACATGGGTCTTTCACGACATTGTAGCTGAAATCATCCGTTTCGCCGAAGACCACCCCGCCCTTGATGCCGCCGCCGGCCGCCCACATGCAGAAGTTTCGCGGGTGATGATCGCGACCGTAGTCGTCCTTCGTCAACTTACCCTGGGAGTAGACAGTGCGGCCAAATTCGCCCCCCCAGACCACCAGCGTGCTGTCGAGCAGGCCGCGCTGCTTGAGGTCAGACAGCAGGGCCCCAATTGGCTGATCGGTGTCGTAGCATTGAGCCGTAATGTCTCGCGGCAGACTGCCGTGCTGGTCCCAGCCGCGATGTAGAATCTGGACCACGCGCACTCCCCGCTCGATCATTCGCCGCGCCAGCAGAGCACTGGCTGCAAACGTTCCCGGCTTGAGCACTTCGGGTCCATACGCTTCCAGCGTGGCTTTCGACTCTTTGTGCAGATCGACCAAATCGGGCACGCTCGTCTGCATGCGAAATGCCATTTCGTACTGGGAAATTCGAGTCTGAATTTCCGGATCCCCGAGTTCATTGAACTCACGGCGATTCAGTTGCGCCAGCGCATCGAGCATCACGCGGCGATCGCGGGCCTCAACTCCGGGAGGATTCTGCACATACAACACGGGGTCCCCCACGCTGCGCAGCGCCACACCGTTGTAGTTTGACGGCAGAAAGCCACTGCTCCACATGCGGGTGAACAGTGCCTGGGCCGCCGCCCCCGACGTCCAGATCGGTGTCAGTACAACGAATGCGGGCAGATCGTTGCTTTCGCTTCCCAGTCCGTACGACAGCCACGACCCCAGACTCGCTTTGCCGGGAACTTCACTACCGGTCATGACAAACGTGCACGCGGGGTCGTGATTGATCGCGTTCGTATGCACCGACCGGATGACCGCCAGATCATCCGCATGTTTGCCGGTATGCGGCAGCAATTCGCTCATCCAGGTGCCGCACTTGCCCTGCTGGACGAACTTGAACTTGGACGGTGCGACGGGCAGGCGCGACTGTCCGCTCGTCATGGTCGTGATCCGCTGCCCCTGCCGGACACTTTCGGGCAGATCTTTGTCGAAAAACTCGGCCAACCCGGGTTTGTAATCGAGCAAATCAATCTGCGAGGGCCCGCCGTTCATGTGCAGATAAATGATCGACTTGGCTTTGGGAGGAAAGTGCGGGAAGCCGGGCAGTCCCGGATTCATCGCCCGCGGGGTGGCATCAGCACCGCGGGCCGCCGCGGCCCCCAGAAGCGAAGACAGCGCCACGCCTCCCAACCGCAAGCCCGTGTGTCCGAAAAACTGGCGACGTGTCTGCAGCAGTTGCCGCTCAAACCGGGGATCCATGGGACGACCTCTAAAATCCGCTTGAAAAATCTGAATCATTCCATCGCCTGTGAACAGGCGCTACGTTCCACAACCGCAGGCGACAGGTCAGTTTCTGGTGACCGTTTCATCGAGATTCAAAATCAGGTTGGCCAACAGCGTATAAGCCGCCAGTTCCTGCGGCGGCAGATCTTTGCGAGGCCGGGACTCCCCGACGGTCACCACTCGCTGGGCCGCCGCGAGATCTTCACGATATCGCGCCAGATACTGATCGAGTGCGCCGCGGACGACGACCAGTTCATCCGGATGCGGGTTCCGTGCCAGGGCACGACGGTAGGCGTATTTCACCCGCTCGTCGGCGGTCTGGCCGCCGGCCGCGAGAATCTGCTCGGCAAAACCGCGGGCCGCTTCGAAATGCTGCGTGTCGTTCAGCAACTGCAGTGCCTGCAGTGGCGTGTTACTGCGTTCCCGACGACTGCAGAACTGTTCGCGGTTGGGCGCATCGAAATTGCTCATGAACGGTGGCGGGGCCGTGCGTTTCAAGAAGGCATAGATGCTGCGGCGGTACAGAGCCGGGCCATGATCCTGCAGGTAAAACCGGGTGTTACTGTCGGAATATCCCACCGGTTCCCAGATGTTGGGGGGTTGATAGCTCTTGTCGCCGTGTCCCCCCATGGACAGGTTGATCAATCCGGAAACTGCCAGTGCATTATCGCGAATCTGTTCGGCATCGAGGCGGAAGCGGGGGCCCCGCGCGTAGAGCCGATTTTCCGGATCGCGTTTCAGCAACTCAGGATTCACCCGGGCGTCTTGCCGAAAAGCCGCCGAGGTGACCAGTAAGCGGACCAAGGCCTTGGTGTCCCAGTTGTGCTCGCGATACCACACAGCCAGCCAATCGAGCATTTCGGGATGACTGGGAGATTCTCCCTGCGAACCGAAATCAAAACTCGTTTTCACCAGACCGGTGCCGAAGAACTGCTGCCAGAAGCGATTGACCGTCACCCGGGCGGTCAAGGGGTGCTCGGGAGACAACAGCCACTGCGCCAGATCGAGTCGGGTCGCCCGCCGTCCCGCATCCGGCTTCCGGAGCGCCGGAAAAACCGCGGGGACACTGGGCTCGACCTTTTCACCGGGCTTATCGTACTGACCGCGGGTCATCACAAAGGCCTCCCGAGGCTGGGGCAGCTCTTTGAAAATGAAAGTCCCGGGAATCGCTTCTTCGGCAGTGACTCGTGCGGCTTGTGCGTCCTGCCAGGCCTGCTGGCGATCGAACAGTGGCGTGTCACCAGCCGCGCGATAGACATACGCCAGGTAGAACCGCAACAGTTTGTCTTTCAGTTCGGCGGCCGGAGCTTTTCCCGGCCCCTCTTTCAGGACCCCGGCCAACTCACCAGGCACTCCCGGGGTGTCTTTACCGGTCCGCTGTTTCCACCAGACTTTGAACGACGACCGAGGATCGGCTGCGGGCGAAATGTCGCCGGCCATCGTCAGACCATCCCACCAGGCAATGCCACCAAACTGCGCCAGCGCGACACCCTGCACGATCGCGCCCGGCGGCAGCTTGATGCGTTCGAGCGGAATTTGAAGTTTATGCCAGGTGCCACCCGCAGGGACTTCCCCCAACCAGTTCTGATCTGTTTTCGCCACGCCGTAATTCTGGGAATCTCCCCAGGCCACTTTGTGGCTCCCCAGATTGGAATCCAGTTGCAGCATCAGGCTCTTGGGACGCTCGTATGCATCAGTCCGCACGAAGACCGTGAGATTGGGATTCTCGGGGACCACCAGAGGCAGCAACGGCTGCTCGAATTTGTCCTGATAATTTGAGGCAAACGCCTGCCGCAAGGCGCGCCGCCCCAAAGCCGGCAGGAGATCGGTTGCGGTGGTCCAGACCGAGGCATTCCGGGACGAGCAGTTCGTGCGGGCGCCGGTCGGAAAGACATCGTCGAGCCAGACATCGGTCACGGCCCGCGCCGCAGGGGCCGGGGCTTCGTCAGCGGGGTCGCGGTACCCGAATTTCGCCGCCGCCTCTTCGAGTGTCTTGCGGGCTGCCGCTTCGGCGGACTGCGTGTGAGCCAGCACTGCCTGTTGCGCGGCATTGGCGACCTTCATGAACGGATCTGTCGTATCGATGTTGCGATCCATCGCCGGGTCAGCGGACGACAGAAAGAACGCGTACAGCGAATAGAATTCCCGCATCGACAGCGGGTCATACTTGTGGTCATGACAGACCGCACACCCCCCAGTCAGACCCATCCAGGTTTCGATCATTGTGCTCGTGCGATCAACCGCGTACCGGAAGATGAACTCGGCATCAATCGAACCCCCTTCGCTCGTAGTGACGTTACAGCGATTGAAACCGGTTGCAATCAGTTGATCGCGGGTCGGGTTGGGCAGCAGATCGCCAGCCAGTTGTTCGATCGTGAACGCATCGAACGGTTTATTCTCATTGAACGCCTGAATCACCCAGTCGCGGTAGGCCCACATGCTGCGCTCGTTATCGAGGTGCAACCCGTGGGTGTCGGCATAGCGGGCCACATCGAGCCAATGCCGCGCCATTTCCTCTCCGTACCGTGGCGACTTCAGGTAACGGTCAACCATGTTCTCGTAGGCCTGGGGAGATTTGTCGGCCTCGAACTCCGCCACTTCGGAAAGGGCAGGTGGCAACCCGGTGAGGGCGAACGCCACCCGTCGGATGAGCGTGCTGCGCGACGCTTCGGGTTGCGGTGTCAGCCCGTCTTGTTCCAGACGGGACAAGATGAACCGATCAATGGGATTGCGGTCCCAACCGGCGGTTTTGACAGCTGGGACGCCCGCGCCGGTCGGTGGCTCAAACGCCCAATGCTTCTGGAATTTCGCCCCTTGCTCGATCCACTGCTGGATCAGTTTTTTCTGTTCGGCCGTCAGTTGCTTCTTGGTCGATGGTGGAGGCATCACCTCCTGCGGATCGGTCGAGTTGATCCGTTGCCAGAGATCGCTTTTCGCGAGGTCTCCCGGCTTGATGGCAACGACCCCATTTCGCTCGGCAAGTGCGCTCTCGGCCAGATCAAGCCGCAGGTCGGCTTTGCGCTGCTTGGCGTCAAATCCGTGACACGCGAAGCAATGTTCCGAAAGAATCGGACGAATATCGCGATTAAACGAGACTTCGGCTCCCTGTACGGAAACCGGTCCCACAAACGCCAGCACCACAGCCCAATGTCGAGCAATCCGCAAGGCAAAACTCCTTCTTCGGTGTGCGGCAGCCCTTCAAATTGCCACCGTACATCGAGCCTAGTTGATGCGTCTGACTCCGACAAGAGCTTTCAAGGCTCGTATCAAACCTGGGAAAAGTCATCCGGACGAAACAGGCAGCAAACGGTCTACGGCAATGGGCCCCAAACCCAATTGGCTTTTCAACGTGTGATAAGCGGCGACTCGTTCCGCCTGAGAACTTTCATCGGCTCGTTCTCGGCGAACGGCCCGAATCAGGATGTTCTTTGCCGTGTGTTCGAGATCAATGAACTCCACCACCTGTGTTGCATACCCCCGTGCTTCTAACGCCAGAGCCCGCAGAGCATCGGTCGCCAACGCCGAGAATTGCTCGCGCAGGATGCCATGCTGCAGCAACGGCCCCAGATCGCGACTGTGATTGCTTCTGGCCAGTTCATGCTGACAACACGGAACGGCCAGGATCACCCGCGCGCCCCACCGGAGTGCTTTTTCGAGCGCGTCATCGGTCGCCGTATCGCAGGCGTGGAGCGAAACGGCCAGATCAATCGGTTCCGTTTCCTCATGGGCGACAATATCGCCGCAGCGAAACTCCAACCCCTGGCACTGCAACCGGCCGGCAATTTCAGCACAGTGCTGCATCACCTCGACTTTGCGATCGAGTCCGACAATCCTGACCGGGCAGGCGTGGATTTCCGTCAACAGGTGATGCAGGGCAAACGTCAGGTAACTCTTGCCGCAACCAAAATCGACCACGCGCAGTTCCCGCCCGGCACCGGGCCCCGATCCGAGCAACGCCGGCACGATGTCATCCACGAGTTCCAGAAATCGATTGATCTGCCGAAATTTGCGGGTCATGGCACTGCGCACCTGCCCCGCGGGAGTCATGACTCCAATTTCCACCAGAAACGGACAGGGAACTCCGGCCGGAATCAAGTGCTCTTTCGAACGGTTGTGACCGATGGACTCTTGTTGAACCCCGGCTTTTGTCGGCGGTTTTGCAACACACTGCATCGTGCCCTTGCGTCGCGTCTGCATCGAATAGTCGGCCTGCGTGGTAAACAGGTTGGCATCCTGAAAAACCGTTTGCATCAACAACACGGCTTTTCGGGCAGCGGCAGTCGGCGTCAGATTCTCATGGGTCACCCGATCGGACTGATGATGCGTGAACTGAAACATCGGCTGCCGCTGGATTTCCATCGGCCGGACCGACACCTTGTTCACGGATTTCGCAGCGTCCGGCCGCAGACGACTCATCACGAGCAGCAGGCATTCCCCGCGGGTGATGGCATCGGCCAGAATCTCAAGAGGAGCATCAGTCACGAGGAGAATCTCTGGGGCATCAGGACTGTCACGCGGGCACAGTCGAATCGAGGTTTACAGTCAGACAATTGCCACCGGGGACCAATCGGCCCCCCGGCCGCGACAGCACGGACCGCAGGTCCATAGCCGAGGACAGGCGTCGCGTCTTCTTGCCATTATGTTGGGCAGGCTGCTATCTTGTCCAACGGTGGCAGCCACGCGCTGAAGGTCCGTCATTGGGACCGTCGTGTGCGGGCTGCCTGATTTATTGTCAGTGGATCTCTTACGTCAGACCGACCGACGGGGCGCAGTTCCCCCGTCCTCGAAAGGCAGTTTGTTTCGTGTCGATTATCGTGCAAAAGTTCGGCGGAACCAGCGTGGCGACGCCCGAAAAGATTCTGGTGGCGGCCCAGCGGGCTGTGGCTGCGAAACGGGCCGGAAATCAGGTCGTCGTCGTGGTGAGTGCCCGCGGTCACAAAACCGACGAATTGATCGACCTGGCGCACGAAATCTCAGAGACCCCGCCGGCCCGCGAAATGGACATGTTGCTGGCGACCGGCGAACAGGAATCGGTCGCGCTGATGGCGATGGCCGTCCAGAAGCTGGGTGAGCAGGCGATCAGCATGACCGGCGCCCAAATCGGAATTGTGACCGACTCCACGCACACGAAGGCCCGCATCAAAGCAATTTCCACAGAACGGCTGCGGCACGCGCTGGAAGCTGGCAAGATCGTGATCGCCGCGGGTTTCCAGGGCATCGACGACCAGTTCAATATTACGACCCTCGGTCGCGGTGGCAGCGACACCACCGCTGTGGCCTTGGCCGCTGTGCTCAAAGCCGCGGTCTGCGAAATCTATACCGATGTCGAAGGGGTGTTCACGACCGATCCGCGACTGGTTCGCGAAGCCCGCAAGATTCCCCGGGTTTCGTATGACGACATCCTGGAACTGGCCAGCCTGGGTGCGGGGGTCATGCACTCGCGCTCCATCGAATTTGCCAAGAAATACAGCGTGCCGGTGCTCGTCCGGCCCGCCTACTCCGACGGCGAAGGGACGCTGATCGCGCCCCATGGCGACGATGAAGATGTCGTGACCGGTGCCGCGCTGGCGAAAGCCGAGGTCCGCGTCAGCCTCTGGGACATTCCCGATCGTCCCGGCGTGATGAGCCTGGTATTTACAAAGATGGCCGAGCGAAAGATCCCGATCGACATGGTGGTCCAGAACGTCGGCAGCCACGGTTTGGCCAATGTTTCGTTCACGGTCGAACAGGACGAATTGGCCGAGACGCTCACGGCGGCCCAGCAAGCTGTTGATGAACTGGGTTCTGGCCAGGTGCAGCACGGCACGAACCTGTCGAAAGTTTCTGTCGTCGGTACCGGCATGCAGACCCACACAGGAGTCGCGGCGCAGATGTTTTCGTCGCTGGCCAAAGCCGGGGTCAACATCCTGATGATCACCACAAGCGACATCAAGATCTCGGTGCTGGTCGATCGCAATCAGGCGCAGGCCTCGTTGCAGGCGGTGCATGAAGGCTTTGACCTGCATCGCGAACAACCTGCCCTGCCCCCGCTGGGCGTGTCTCAACCCGATGATGAAAGCGATGAAACGGAACGAGATCGGGAAGAACGGGCGCGCGACGTGGTGAGCCGTCTGGCCAGCATGGAAGACATCGTGGTCAGCCAGGTCGAACTCGATGCCGACCAGGCCCTCGTGACATTGCGGGGCCTGGCCGACGTACCAGGCGTGGCCGCAGCGGTGTTCTCCGCCAACGCCCAGGCTGGGGTGGTGGTGGACATGATTGTGCAGAACGTCAGCCAGAGCGGCCACACGAATATTTCCTTCACGGTGCCCCGCAACGATCTGGAAAAGAGCGTCGCGGCCACCCGCACCGCCGCCGTGAACTGGACCGGCGCGGAAATCAGTTTCGATCGCGAAATTGCCAAGCTGTCGGTGCTGGGGATCGGATTACGCACGCACACCGGGGTGGGCGAAAAAATGTTCCGCGCCCTGGCCGAGGCTGGAGTGAATATCAAGATGATCAGCACTGGCGAAGTGCGGATCTCAACGGTGATTGACCTCCCCCATGGCCAAGCTGCCTACGAAAGCCTGATGAAAGCGTTCGGGTTGAAGTAGCTGAACCCGTCACGTGGCTGGTCGCGTGTAGAATCGCGTCGGATTCATCTCACGCTACTCCCTGCTCTCCGCAGGTCCTCCAATCGCCGCTATCAATCCGTCCCAGGTAAACACCGTCGCTTCGGCATCGACGGGCAGTCCCACTTCCCGGGCCGCAACCGCGGTCACCGGACTGATGCAGGCAATGCGCGTCGGAGCGCCAATTCGCTCGCGTGCGGCAGGCGACATCAATCGTGCCAACGACCGCGCGATGGACGGACTGCTGAGACAAATCCAATCGACTTCACCTGCTTCCAGGGAGTGCTGTACCTCGGGCGCGAGCGCTTCCACGTCAACGTTCCGATAAACCAACAGCTCTTCCAGTGTTGCCCCGGCGGCCCGCAACTCCTTCGGCAGGACATCGCGCCCCCGGCTCGCGCGGGCCCATAGCACCCGTTTTCCCGCAATATGGGGTGATAGCGCCGCGGCCAGTGCCTCGGCTCGAAATGTTTCGGGAACCAGATCGGCACGCAGGTGAAATTCGGCCAACGCCTGCGCCGTGCCGTCACCAATTGCCGCAATTCGAGCCGCGCCCCAACACCGCGCATCGCGCCCCATTACCCAGATGCGGTGGCACAGAGACTGCACGCCGTTCACGCTGGTAAACACGATCCAATCAAAGTCCCCCAACCGGGCGATTGTCTCATCGACGGCGCTCCAGTTATCGGGTGGCAATATTTCAATCGTCGGCGCCACCATCGGCTGTGCACCAAGTTCGATGAGCCGAGATACGACGGGGCCAGCCTGCGTTTGCGAACGGGGCACCAGCACGCGTTGGCCGAACAATGGCTTTTTTTCAAACCAGTGGATGGCCTCGCGCTGCAACACGCATTCGCCGACAATGATGATTGAAGGGGCGTGCAATGCGGCGGCCGCCGCGCGTGCCGGCAAATCGGCTAGCCGGGCAATCACCGTCTGCTGGGCGGGAGTGGTTCCGCGACTGATGATCCCGGCGGGGGTCTCTTCTGGCTTTCCACCAGCGATCAAAGCGGCCACGATCGCCGACAAACGGTGCAAGCCCATGTAAAACACCAGCGTTCCCGGAAATGCCGCCAGCGCCGTGTAATCCAGAGCGGAATCGGGCTTGCTCGGGTCTTCATGGCCAGTGATGAACGCCACGGCTGACGCATGATCACGATGAGTCAGCGAGATGCCGGCATACGCACTGACGGCGACCGCGGCGGTGACTCCCGGAACCACCTCAAACGGAATGCCCGCGTGGGCCAAAGCCGCGGCCTCTTCGCTTCCTCGGCCAAAAACAAACGGGTCGCCCCCCTTCAGGCGCACGACTGTCTTTCCGGCCTGTGCGGCCTGGATCAAACGGTCATTGATTTCCGCCTGATTGAGAACCGCGCCGGACGGCAGGTTACGGCGATTTGTCCGCTCGGCGGTGGCGTGGGTGTACTCAAGCAGCCACGGATTCACGAGCCCGTCGTAGAGCACCAGGTCAGCCTGCGCCAGACATTCCAGCCCCTTCTTCGTGATCAATCCCGGATCGCCCGGCCCCGCACCCACGAGGTAGACTTTCCCCGGCTTCATCTTGACCGTTCCAATGTCGTTTCCATACGGTTTATGGTAAACTCACTGATATCTGGTAACAAGCAGCTCTCTTTCAGCCGATGCTATGGCCTCCACTCCAAATACTGCGACACCTGACGAACCCTCACCTGAGCGCCGCAAGATGGCCGCGGAATGCTGGAAGCGCGGCAACGAGGCGCTCCCCAAGGAAAACTGGGATTACGCCATCCAGATGTACAGCCAGGCCGTGAAATTCGTCCCGGGCAATCTCACGTACCGCCAATCGCTGCGATTCACCGAGTACAAGAAGTTCGACAACAACGGCTCGGGCGCGAAGATGGCCAGCATGAAACTGATGGGGACACGCACGTCCACCAAGCGGTTTCGCATGAACAAAGACTGGAAGTCTCTCAACGACGCGGCCGAAGAAGGTCTCAAAGTCAATCCGTGGGATGTGCAACTGGGTACCGACGTGGGCGATGCCTGCCGCGAACTGGGCTACCAGGAATGCGCCATTTTCGCCTACGAAGAAGTGCTGAAAGTCGAAAAGGCGAATATCGACGTCAATAAGTCTCTGGCCGGCCTGCTCGAGGAGCGCGGCGAATATCAGCGGGCCGTCGAATGCTGGCAGCGGATTCTGAAAGCTGAGCCGACCAACGGCGAAGCGCGCTCCAAAATCACGAGTCTGGGCGCCAAGTCGGTGCTGGATCGCGGCGGTTACGAAGGGGCCGACAGCACGAAGGGGGTGATGGCGGCCCACGAAGTCGCCAAGCGCCTCGGCAAGACCAACCAGCAGGATGGCCCGGGGGTCTCGGTCGAAGCCGACCTGCAGCGTGCTATTCGCAAAGAGCCGGCCAACAAGGATAACTACGTCAAGCTGGCCGACTATTACCGCCGCGAAGGCCAACTCGACAAAGCCGAAGAGCAATTACTCAAAGCGCTGGAAGTGGCCAGCAACGATCTGGGGATTCGGGAGTTGCTCGAAGACGTGCAACTTGACCTCATGAAAAAGACCCACGAAATCGCCAAGGAGCAGTTCCGCACGAATCCCGCCGATCAGACCCTCAAGCAGCGCGCCGCCGAACTTGGCAACGAACTTTTGAAACGGCAACTTGAGATTCTGGCGTCGCGCGTGGACCGGTATCCGGCCGATATGCGCATGAAGTTCGACCTCGCTTCGTGTTACATGAAGGTCCAGAAGTGGCAACAGGCCATACCGCTGTTCCAGCAATCACGGGGCGACCCGCGACTTAAAGGTGAAGCGCTGGTGAAGCTGGGCAAGTGCTTCTGTTACGACAAGAAGATGGCACTGGGCATTCGGCAGTTCGAAGCCGCGATGCCCGAGGTCAAGTTTGAAGACCAACCCGATCTCTACAAAGAGCTGCATTATTCCGCGGGCATCGTGTACCAGGAACTCAAGAACCTGAAGGCGGCGGAAGACGAATACCAGAAAGTTCTGGAAGTCGATTACAGCTACAAAGATGCTGTCGACCGACTCAACAAGCTGCAGGGAGATACGGAAGGCGGCTCGGTTCCCGACGTATGAGCGACATCCAACTGGCATACGACGAGTTTCAGCGACTCGTGCTGACGACTTCCGAGGGGCAGACCTTTGTGGGCGTGTTTCCCGTCCGCGCGTTCCCCTTTTCGGCCCCCACGCAGTGCATCTCGTTTGTCGACGCGGCCGGACGCGAGCAGTACTTTTTGGGAGATCTGCAGACTCTGTCGGCCCCCGTCCGCACGCTGCTCGAAGCCGACCTGGCGCAACGCGAGTTCATCCCGGTCATTCGCCAGATCTTCAGCGTTTCCGCCGGCGCCGAACCGACCGACTGGCACGTCCTGACCGATCGGGGTGAGACACGGTTCACACTCAACAACGAAGACAACATCCGGCGCATGGGGGCCAATGGAGCCTTGGTCACTGATGCCCATGGCGTTCGTTTTCGCATTGAAGATGCGAATGATCTCGATCCGCACAGCCTGCGAATTCTGCGCCGATACCTGTAGCGTCTGTGCGCTTCGGTGATTTGCCGGCCGGCCCGTTGTCTTCATTGCGGCGACGGCACACCAGTCCCCATACGACACGCACCCACGTCATCACGACGATTTCGCACCTCTGTCCAGAACAGGACGGTCGCCATGCCGATGGAAACCAACCCCCCCGTGCTGTTGCCGCCCGGTGCCGACACGAATGCCCTGTTTCTGGCTGAGGCACGTGCCACGCTGGCCGGTTCCCGCACCAAGGTCGTGCATTGCCTGCAGCAATTGTCGGAACCCGACTGTACGTGGCGGCCGGCGGAATCGCAGAACAGCATTCAAAACATCATTCTGCATCTGTGTGGCAACCTGACCCAATGGATTCTGCACGGCATCGGCGGCGCGCCGGACCACCGCGACCGCCCGGCTGAATTCGCCGATCGCAGACCACGCTCGTCGACCGAACTTGCCACCCAGCTCACCGACGTCGTCTTGCAATGCGACCAGGTTCTGGCCGCGCTGCCGGGGTCGCGGCTGCGCGAACGCACCTGCATCCAGGGATTTGAAGTCACTTTGCTGGGGGCGATTTTCGAGGCGGTCAGCCATTTTGTCGGCCACCAGCACCAGATCGTCTACATCACGCGCTGGCGACTGGGAGACCGATACCAGTTCGAGTGGTCACCGGAAACCCCCGCACAAGGGGCGCCGACCGCCTGAATTGGACTCCGTCCAGCACGACTCGACCACGGCCGAAATCAACCGAGCGCCGCCTGCAGCACATACGTCATTGCTTCCAGGGGCTCTCCCGGCAGAGAGGTCACATCCAGTCGCGGAACCAACGGCAACTCGTCGAATTCGCTGGCGGGACCGCCGAGCCAGAAGAGGATCACCGGATCGAGGCGGTCGGCGGCGGCGTGGTCCCAGTCACTCCAGTGAACCGACGGGAAACTTCGCTTCCCCTCGTCGCAGGCCCGCTGTTTGAGAGCCTCCGCTCCCCCGGCCAGCGCCACAGTGAAGGGCCGGGGCAGCAACCGCTCACGCAACGAGGCGATCGAGACCTGTTTGAGGGGGTGTACAAACTGTGGGGCGATCTCGGTTAGGGGATCGAGCACAAATCGCCGGTACCAGGCCGCCGGGTGGGGAACGCTGAGACGCGGGGTTTGAACGATCTCGGAACCAAAAAACACGAGATCGAGGTCGAGTGGACGTGGCCCCCAGTGAATGGTCCGCACGCGTCCCGCCGCGGCCTCAATCGTTTGCAGCAGGTCCAACAACGGCAGTGGCTCAAGAGTTGTTTCCACCCCGGCCGTCGCATTCAGGTACCGGTCTCCCGCTCGCGCCCCCACGGGAGTCGTATCATAGTTCGAACTGCGGGAGGTCACCGTGCACCCGGGGGTGCCGCCGATCTGATCCAGAGCCTGCTCAAACGCCCGGGCGACATCTCCCGCATTGCCCCCCAGTGCCAGGTAAGATTGAGTCATCGCCGTGGCCACACACGTCTTGAGAACAACGGAACAATTCTCACTGCGTGGCTCGCATCCGCGGATCCATCGCATCACGCAAGCCGTTGCCGATCAGGTTAAATACCGTCACCGTAAAGAAGATGGCCACCGACGGCGCCAGCACCAGCCACCACAATGAATAGTTTTCGGAGCCCA
>JAFEBR010000495.1 GCA_018242565.1 Planctomycetota bacterium
AACCTGAGTCTCCAGAATGCCGCCGCCGCCAGTGGTGGAAAAGTAACAACCCTGAAAGGGGGAGTTCCCATCGTGCTGGAGGGCCAGGTCATCGGGGGCGTCGGCGTGGGTGGCGGCACCGGAGAGCAGGACGCCGAAATTGCCAAGGCCGGAATCCAGCACCTGCTGGCCGCCTTGCGCGATGGACAGCGCTGAGAGGCACGCGACGTGCAGACACCGCCGACACCGGAATCGGGGGGCATCCGCTGCCCACCTGGCGGTTCCAACCACTCTGGCCCACAGACCTGGCGATGCGTCACGTTCCAGGTTGTGCTGCCGGATTGGCCTGCGGTAGGGCCCGCCCTGTTTTGGAGTCAACCTGCAGTTTCAGATCTTCGCCATCGTTCGTGTAAAAGAAGAAGCCGAACATCATTTCGTGAAACGTCTGTGGACCGGCCCGCACCACGACCTGCGGATCGGGATTGAACGGGTTGAACGCCGAGTTGTCGTAATGGGCAATCACCTCAATCCGCGTACCCGCAGGAAACGTCTTCGAACCCGGCTCCCAGCGGTAGTTCTGCTGCCATGCGTAATGGTAGTTGGGAATTGTCAGCAGTGTCTCGCTCTGGCCATCAGGGGTATGGGCGATAAACGTCATGTCCTTCCCCCTCAAATGCATGTGCGAGAACATGCCGATCCCGGTGGCCTGACACGGCAGCGTGCGGCTCGACACCACCGGATGCGCCGCCGCTCCTGGCGGTATCGCAATCTTCGATGTCGAAACCTGCAGATGATGAATTTCTTTGTGAATCACGCCGCGGGGAAACCGGAAACCGACCGACATGCGGTTCTTTTCAGGCTTGCCGGTCGTGGTGTAATGCGCTTGTAACCCGATCACTGAACCTTTGGGGATACGAATGGCCTGCCCTTCGTCGGCGATCAGGGCCGTTCCCCCGGGCACACGCCCCGTAATGAAGTTGCCTTCCGAAAACTGCTGCCCCAGCGTGAAGAATGCCATGTTGCAATGATGCACCGTCCGCGGATTATCAGGCAGAATCTCGGCGGCACAAATCCACGTATCGGCTGGGAACACATACGGGAGCACGACATACCGGTAGTCGATGATCCCTTCCGCCGGCAACGAGTGTGTTTCGATCGCCGTGAGCACTTGGTCTGGCTCACCGATCTCCCATTTCGACGTTACGAAAGTCCGTGCGGGCGGAGCGTCAGCCGGGTCCCCCACGGGCGTTCCCCCCTGCAACCACGCGGCGATCACCCGACGTTCTGTCCGCGATAGTCCCCGCTCGTTGGAAAAATGCTGGCGCCGGCTGGCTCGCCAGGGGGGCATCCGCTGCTCAGCCACCACCTCTCCGATCATCGCGGCATGCCGCAGAGCGTCGTCACTGGTCATCAGTGAAAATGGCGCGGCCGAACTGCCGTCGTGGTGACATTCCTGACAATGTTTCTGCAGGATCGGCAACACATCGCGGGTGAATGTGGGCACCTCGTTGCGTGCCGCAGTAGCGGGAAAGGTCAAGAGACACCCCTCGACAGGCGTCACGGTGTCCGCCGGTTCGCGTCCCTCGAGCACGGCCTCGAGCGCGTCCCGCAGATCTTCGTGCTGCACAGCCGGTCGCGCGCCGCCAATCCGATACTGATCGTCAATGCGGCCCCGGTACCGAAGACGCTTGTCGGCATCCAGCACCGCCACTTCGGGAGTCCGCCGAATGCCCACCGCCTTGGCGCACGAGCCATCCAGGTCTTTCACGAAGGGAAACTCGACGCCGAATTCCAGCGCCTGTTCAGCGACCTCGGCAATACTGTCATCCGCCGCGGAATTAATGGCGACAAACAGTACCCCTTTCGACCGCCAATCGGCTTCGAGTCGTTTCAACTTCGGCCAATACTTCTGGGCAACCGGACAGGTCGTGTTGGTAAACACCAGAACATAGGCCCGCGGCGTTCCCAGATCGGCCAAACTGCGGGACACAAACCGAATGTCCTTAAAATTGAGATTGGGAATGGTGACCCCCACAGCGACTGCCGGTGCGTCGTCGGCTCCGACAACCCGTGGTAAGCCGGCCCCAGTGCAAAACACTGCGACCAGGAACGTCAAACTGGCTCTCGTGGTCAGCATCTGTCTTCCTGCGGAAAAGAGTTTTCTGCCACGAGTTTAGCAACCCTGAACAGGTGCCGCACTTGGACTCTGGCCCCAATTCTGGCTGGGGCCGTCCCAGCACGTGAATCTCTCGGTGCCAATTCGTTGTTCGCAGCGGCTGCCACCCGCAGAAGGAAAGTCGCGTCGCGGGTCATGGGAGGCGGCGTCGGTAGACCGAGAGCAGGCCGCGATTCTCGGCTGTGGTTTGGAACGCACGAGGTCGCTCCTGTTCGGGTGCGCCACCGCGGCAGAATTTAAGTGTGTCCTCATCGAGTTGATAAATCCCCTTGAACGAGTGCCCCTGATCGGGTCCCACGGTGTACGTGGCGTCCACCGTCGCCGGCCGCAGTTCGCGATTCAGCCGGTTCATCCCAGCGGCAATGACCTTGTCGCCAACCCGGACCTCAAAACGGTTACCCGTGATGACCAGTCGGGTGTCGTCCTGAACATTCACCGCCTCTCCATCCCGCTCCAGAGAAACCAGATCCCAGGTCCCTTCAAGTTCACTCTTCTGGCTGGTTGCAGGGCCCGCGAGAAAGTCCTTCACGATCTGATCCGACTGGGCGAGTTCTTTCACCAGGCGACGGGCTTCGTCGATTCCGCGCTCGTCGGGCGAAATGGGTGGAAACTGGTGCGGGACCTGTTGCACCGACAAACGGCCCCCGTTGGTACTTACCAGCAACACGGCCCCCTTTTCGAGATTCGAAGTCTCGCTGGCATTTTCCGGGAGCGAATTCCCCCACCAGGTGATCTGGCCATGAATGCCGTCGCGGGTCTGGCAGCTCCAGGTTCGTACCTGTCCATTGAACAGCCGGGCGGCCCCCGTAAAGCCGTGGTTCCGCTCAACGTACCCGCCGCCGAATGACGTGGCCTCGTCGAACCACACGATCAGCGTCACGCGATCGCCGAACTGACAGATCGACGCCACCGAGTCTCCGATTTCGACGGACGTGAAGTTGACACTGCCAGGAGGAGTCGACGAATCTGTGCAACCGCTGAGCCCGAGCCCACACAGGCCGAAGACGATCCACAATCCAAAACCCCGCAACCGCACGGACATGCCTGGCTTCCTGCAAATGAGACGTGGAACAGTAACCCCAGAGCGACTCCTGCCCCCCGACCGTCCGGGCCATCCGTCTCGCGGACAACCTGCGCCACCTGCATGGACTCTAAAATCGACAACCAGGCCTGTCAACTTCGTGTCATCCCAAAAACTCATCTCGCGATTGGCTGTCCCCGTAGGCGTTTCTCTCAGAGAGACGCGGCATTCCGCACCGCCAACAGGCAAACCGCCGTTCCAGCACCGACATCATCTGCGGTCCCGTTGCAACCGCGGAGTTCGTCTTGCGACCAGCCTCCAACTTCCCGCCACGTGCCCCGACCGGCGATTCTGGCGAGTCCTCGCGTCGCAAGCGGCACGGCATCCACCATCTCTCGGAGAGAGATGGCTACGATGGTGACCGGGCGGGCTTAACGCCAGCAGCCCCACATCCGCTTCTGGCAAAATTGGGGGCCGGTTCCTAAAATGCTGCGCCGGTTGTGGTTCCGTAAATCAGCCCGGGGGGCGAACTCTCTCCTCGGAACAGCCGGTTCCTCGTTTTGAGTACGGTTTGAAATGACTACCGCAACAGCCTCCCTGCCCCTGCAAATGCCCGCTCCGTTTCTGGACGGATTGCGCTTGATTCTCGGAGAAGCGGGCCTGCTCGCCGACCCAGACGAGCTGCTGGTTTACGAATGCGATGGATTCACCATCGCGAAAAACGCCCCTGATGTGGTGGTCTTTCCCACGACGACCGAACAGGTCGCCGCCATCGTCAAGCTCTGTAACCAGTACCAGATTCCGTTTGTCCCCCGCGGGGCCGGCACCAGTCTGGCGGGCGGTTGCCTGCCCGTCGGCGGCGGCGTCATGATCACCCTGACTCGCATGCGAAAGATTGTCGAAGTCAATCTCCGCGACCGATACGCCATCGTCGAACCCGGCGTCGTCAACGTCCATCTGACGAACCACCTTAAGGGCACCGGGTATCACTACGCACCTGATCCCAGCAGCCAGGGGGCCTGCACCATCGGCGGCAATTTCGCCACGAATTCCGGCGGACCACACACCCTCAAATACGGCGTTACGGTCAACCACGTTCTCGGTGCCGAGATGGTGATGCCCGATGGCGCGATTGTAGAAATCGGCGGTCCGGTCGAAGATTCCCCCGGATATGACCTCACGGGCCTGTTCGTCGGCCACGAAGGGACGTTTGGCATCTGCACGAAAGTCATCGTGCGTCTGACCCGCGACCCGGCGGCGTATCGCACCATGCTGGGGGTCTTTAACTCAGTGCAGGATGCGACCCAGACGATCAGCAATATCATTGGCGCCGGAATCGTGCCGGCCGCCCTGGAATTGATGGATCAGGGGATCATCGAAGCCCTGGAAGCCGCGTTTCACTTTGGCTTTCCGCTCGATGCGGCGGCCGTCCTGCTGATCGAAGTCGATGGCCTGGAAGTCGCCGTCGATGAAGAGGCCCGCAAGATCATCGACATCTGCCGCGAGACGGGGGCCCGGGAAGTTCGCTCGGCCAATACCGCCAAAGAGCGGCTGTTGCTCTGGAAGTGCCGTAAACAGGCGTTCGGAGCCATTGGCCGACTGAGCCCCAGCTACTGTACGCAGGATGGGGTCGTGCCCCGCACGAAACTGCCGGAAATCCTGGATTTCATCACGGCGGTGGGCGAACGGCACGGACTGCGAATCGTCAATGTCTTTCACGCCGGCGATGGCAACATCCACCCGATTCTGCTGTTCGATGAACGCAACGCCGAACAGGTGAAACGGGTGCTGATCGCCAGCGACGAGATCTTGAACAAGTGCATTGATCTCGGAGGGAGCGTCACCGGTGAGCACGGCATCGGGGTCGAGAAGATCAATTTCATGAGCAAACTGTTCGCCCCCCACGACCTGGCGGTAATGGCCAAGGTGCGGGCAGCCTTCAACACGGGCCAACTGTGCAGCCCGCAGAAAATGTTGCCGACCGCGGGAGCCTGTGGCATGGAACACATCGAACGCAAAGCTCCCGGCCGGCACGCCGCCATGTAATCGCGGGCCGCCGGCGCGACCTGCCGTCCTGTGCCGGGGTCGCGTGCACCGCCGGCCGCTGCAGACCACGCCACCGGCCCGCGTGCGAAACCATCTTGAATTCGACCGATTTGCAACACCAACCTGACTGACTTCATGTCCCACGCTGCGATTACCGATGAATTTCTGCCGACGACACAGACGGAGCTGTGCCGCTGGGTCGGCGAGAACGCGCACGGGCCCGGCCTGCCGATCTACCCGGTGGGCGGCCGCACCGCCATCCAGTATGGTCCCGCGCTGACTAAAAAAGGGATCGCCCTGTGCACGACGGGGCTCGCCCGGGTGATCGACTACCCCGCGCGGGATATGACAATCACCGTGGAAGCCGGCATTCGCATCGAAGAGCTGTCGAAAATCCTGGCAGAGCAAGGTCAGCGGCTGCCCATCGATGTACCGCATCTGCATCGCGCGACGCTGGGGGGCGTGCTGGCTACGAACACCAGCGGTTCCCGGCGCTATGGCCTGGGCACGATGCGCGACTACGTGATTGGCATCTCAGCCGTCGATGCCGAAGGCCAGCCTTTCAAGGCCGGTGGCCGCGTGGTCAAGAATGTCGCCGGCTACGACCTGTGCAAGATGCTCGTGGGTTCGCTGGGCACGCTGGCGGTCGTTACCCAGGTGACGTTGAAACTGCGACCGATTCCCGAAACATCACTGCACGTCTGGATTACGTTCGATCGGCTGTCTCAAGTCGATCAGGCCCTTGAGCGACTCACAACGTCACAGACCCGCCCCGTGTCGGTTGATCTGCTTGAACCGCGGGCGGCGGCCGCCATTGTCACCGAGGCCGGCCTGGAGCTGCCCGTCAATCGCCCGGTGTTGTGCGTGGGATTCGAAGGGACCGCGAACGAGACTTCGTGGCAGGCCGACACACTGCAGGATGAACTGCGTCCGATCGGGCCGCACGGCGACCATTTTGTGCAGCACGACGATGCTTCCAGCCTGTGGTTCGCGCTGACCGACTTCCAGGTCCCCTCGGAAGAACCGCTGACCTTCAAAGCCAACCTGCTCCCCTCGCGGACCGTAGAATTTGTGGGCGCCGCCCAGCAGGCCGGGTGTACTGTGTTAGCCCACGTCGCCAACGGCATCGTCGTGGGGCAACTCCCCGATGAGATCACCACGGTGTCGGCCGCCGCACAACGGCTCGAATCGCTGCGAGCCCTGGCCCGCAAATCTCGCGGCAATCTGGTCGTCGTCCAATGCGAAGACTCGTGGAAGTCAGCCTTGCCGCTGTGGGGCGAACCCGAACCCGGCTGGCCACTGATGCGGAGCCTGAAACAGCAACTGGATCCGCGCAAACTGTTCAATCCCCAGATCGTCTTTTGACCTGAGCCTCCGGCAATTATTGAATCGCACATATGACTTCCAACACCACCGATGTGACACACCCTGCCGCCGGCCCGCCGCCCGTGGGGAGCGAGATCGACTACGAGAAGTTTCTCAGTTGCGTGCATTGCGGCTTGTGCACGGCAGCCTGTCCGACCTATCTCGAAACGGGGGACGAAAACAACAGCCCGCGCGGTCGCATTTACCTGATGCGTTCGGTCGTGGACGGACGTCAGCAACTCTCGCCCAAAGTCGCGTCGCATCTCGACCTCTGTCTCGATTGCCGCGCGTGTGAGACGGCATGCCCCTCGGGCGTGCAGTACGGCCGGCTAATCGAGCCGTTTCGGGCCAGCCAGCGCCAGGCGGCGGCGAAAGCCGGCAAGCCCGCCAACACAGATTGGTTCCACCGCTTCATCCTGTACGGACTGTTTCCTTTCGCCAGCCGGATGCGCTGGGCCCTGGCGCCGATGAAGCTTCTGCAGCAACTGGGGCTCGACCGGTTGCTCGATTCGCTGGGGCTGACCCGCTTGCTGCCCGAACGGTTACAGCGCATGCAGCGGCTGTTGCCACGACTGGTTCCCGGCGGCCCGGCCCTGCCCGAATTTCTCCCCGCGATCGGACCGAAACGAGCCCGCGTCGCCTTATTCACAGGTTGCGTGGCCGACGCCGTGTTCCGCCACACGCACTGGGCGTCCGCCCGGGTGTTGCAGCACAATGGTTGCGATGTGATCATTCCGCGCGAGCAGGCCTGCTGCGGTGCCATCCACTATCACAGTGGAGCCGATCGCCCAGCCCTCGACCTGGCGCGGACCAACGCCAGCGTCTTCGACGCTGCCGAGGTAGACGCCGTGATCGTCAACGTCGCCGGTTGCGGCGCCATGCTGAAAGATTACGGCCACATTGCCCACGAACTCGAACCACAGAATCGGCATCTGCACGAACGGCTGAACCGTTTTGCCGGCAAGATGAAAGACATTTCGGAATTCCTGGGGCAGTTGGGAATCATCCCACCGACCGGCAAAATCCCGTTGCGAGCCGTGTACCAGGATGCCTGTCACCTGAACCACGCCCAGAAAATCCGCGAGCAGCCTCGCGATTTGCTGGCGCAGATTCCAGGGCTGGAAGTGATACCGATCGCCGAAGCCGATATCTGTTGCGGCGCCGCAGGCAGCTAGAATATCACCGAGCCCGACATGTCCGATCGGCTGGCGGCACGAAAGCTGACCAACATTCTGGCGGCGAAACCACAAGCCGTGATCACCGCGAACGTGGGGTGCTCGATGCAGATCCAAGCCACGCTGCGACAGGCGGGGCACGAGGTCTGGGTCGCCCATCCGATGGAACTGCTGGACCTCAGTTACCGGGGCTTACAGCCCCCGATTCCCACTTAATCCGCCTCGATATCCGCCAACGGCCCGGTCCGATCGTTCGGCCCCACCCCGGCGGCTCACCAACCATCACCGTTGATTTCCCTGGATAGCAATCGATTAAGACCGATGAATATGTCACAACCCACGCCTGCTGAGGACCGCGTCGGCCCCGAGATCCGGGTCGTCGTCTTCGACCTCGACGGGCTGATGTTCAACACCGAAGACATCTTTAACGAAGTCGGGCACCTCGTCTGCCGTCGGCGGGGTAAGGAAATGACTCGCGAACTGCTGCAGCAGATGATGGGACGGCGGGCCCCCGAAGCCCTGCAGATCATGATCGACTACCACTCCCTGGAAACCGACACGGTCCAGGGGCTGATCGACGAGACGCGTCAGGCCTTTACCGAACTGGCGGAAGACCGGCTGGCCCCCATGCCGGGTTTGTTCACCCTGCTGGAACACATCGAATCGCGGGGGATCCGCAAGGGGGTCGCCACGTCGTCCGGTCGGCGTTACCTCGAAGAGATGCTGGGGAAATTCGACATTCTCAGCCGGTTTGCCATGCTGCTGGCCGCCGAAGACGTGACCCACGGGAAGCCCCACCCGGAAATCTACCTGACCGCGGCGGCGAAACTGGGGGTCCAACCCCACGAAATGCTGGTTTTGGAAGACAGCCACGCCGGAACCACCGCCGCCGTGCGAGCCGGGGCTCACGTCGTTTCCGTGCCCAATGAACACAGCCGTTTTCAGGATTTCAGCCATGCCACGTACGTGGCCGAGCGGCTTGACGATCCGTATGTACTCCAGTTACTCTGAGGCCTCGAAAATGCGGTTAATTTCGGGCTGACAGTTCGGTTTGGCGAACACCGGAATTCTCTCGTAATGCGTCCCAAGGAATTTTTCAAATGAGTCACGCTGCTGTTGCGTCCCTGCCCTATAAAGTCAAAGACATTGGCCTGGCCGAGTGGGGCCGGAAAGAAATTGAGCTGGCCGAGAATGAAATGCCCGGCCTGATGGCTCTGCGTGCCAAGTACGGCCCGAGCCAGCCTCTGGCGGGTGCCCGCATCGCTGGCTGCCTGCACATGACGATCCAGACAGCCGTGCTGATCGAGACCCTGACCGCATTGGGTGCCACGGTTCGCTGGTCGAGCTGCAATATCTTCTCGACCCAGGATCACGCTGCGGCCGCCATCGCCAAGGCCGGTTCCGCTGCCGTGTTTGCCTGGAAAGGCATGAACGAAGAAGAGTTCGACTGGTGCATCGAACAGACGCTGTTCTGGCCCGATGGACAGCCGCTGAACATGATTCTCGACGACGGTGGCGACCTGACCGCCATGTGCTACAACCGCTTCCCGGAACTGCTGACGGGCATCCGCGGCATCTCGGAAGAAACCACCACGGGCGTCCATCGCCTGTACCAGATGCACAAGGAAGGTCGCCTGACCCTCCCCTGCATTAACGTCAACGACTCGGTCACCAAGAGCAAGTTCGACAACCTCTACGGTTGCCGTGAATCGCTCGCCGACGGCATCAAGCGCGCCACCGACATCATGGTTGCGGGCAAGGTGGTCGTGGTCTGCGGCTACGGCGACGTGGGCAAAGGCTCGGCGCACTCGATGAAGAGCCTGGGTGCTCGCGTCATCATCACCGAAATCGACCCGATCATCGCTCTGCAGGCGGCGATGGAAGGTTACCAGGTCACCACGATGGAAGAAGCCGCCCCGCAGGGGGATATCTTCGTGACCGCCACCGGTTGCGTCGATGTCATCCGTCGCGAACACCTCGACGTGATGAAGCACGAAGCCATCGTCTGCAACATCGGCCACTTCGATTCCGAAATCGAAATCGCCTACTTGAAGAACCGCAAGGACATCAAGCGGATCGAAATCAAGCCGCAGGTGGACAAGTTCGTGTATCCCAACGGCAAGGCGGTCATCGTGCTGGCCGAAGGCCGGCTGGTGAACCTGGGTTGCGCCACGGGCCACCCCTCGTTCGTCATGTCGAACAGCTTCACCAACCAGGTGCTGGCTCAATTGGCCCTGTGGGACAAAAACGCCAGCTTCCCGGTGGGCGTGCACATGCTCCCCAAGAAGCTCGACGAAGAAGTCGCCCGTCTGCACCTCGACAAGCTGGGCGTCAAGCTCACGAAGCTGACCCAGAAGCAGGCCGACTACCTCGGCATTTCGACGGAAGGGCCGTACAAGCCCGAACACTACCGCTACTAATCGCTCGCGTGATGCGTGCGAATTGACGATCGCCGAGCGGCGTGAACCTGGTTCACGCCGCTCGG
>JAFEBR010000496.1 GCA_018242565.1 Planctomycetota bacterium
TCGTCGGCCAGGACGGCTGTCGCCTGACTGGGGGTGACGACCGAAACCTCGCCACAGGCTGCGGCCACGAGCGTGATCAGAATGAACGAATTCATCGCAACGACCCTCGAGCGAAACAGGCGGACGGAACCTGGTCGTCTGCCGCCCGGTGTATTTCCGCGACGGCAGGTCTAAACAGTATCCCGCCTCGTGATTCGCTCGAACAGTCCAAATCTTGAAGGAAATGTGCTGGCTGAGGGGGCGAGGGTTGTGCCTGGGAAAATGGGGAGGGATTTTTTGGGGGCACATAGCAGGCTTAGATATCAGGAGTCGCTTCCGCAGCGTCAGATTTCTCCGGCGGAGTCAGCCCCAACCGGGGCGAGATTCGTACATTCCAGACGTGGCGTTCGTCGAATTCGCCGCAGAGGGAATCTCGCCCGCTTCGGGGCTGATTGGCGACCGTGTCCGATCACGTCTGATCGTCTGTTTCTCCCCGCGAATGTGAGAATAGAATTGGGCGTTGGATCGACGGAGCGATCCACGACTTTGGGGCCGGTCACCGATCACCGTTCGGGAACGGTAAGAATCCGTCGAATGGACGGTACCTGACCTGCTTTTCCGAGGCACACGCGGGGGCGACCGGGACTCAGCCGCGCTGCGTTCCTTCGACAACCGTGTACTGCTTGTGCAGGTGCTGCTGTACGTCGTCAAACAGGTCGGGCATGCGTTCGTCGTACCAGGCATGCGACTTGGCGACAATCAAGACCTTGCCACCCGGTTTGAGCGCCCGAACGGCGGCCTGCAGGAAGATCTCGGCGATCTGATAGTTCGAGTAATACGGCGGATTTCCCAGCACCAGATCGTAGGTTCCCGGGTCGGGGGCCTGTCCCTGGTCGTTCAGCACGGCGGTCACCTGGGGGAGTTCATTCAGCGTGGCGCCGAGGGTCGTACACTCGACCGCGCGGGAATGGGAATCGAGGGCCACGACTTTGACCTCGGGCGCCCGGGCCGCCGCGGCGAACGAGACGGTACCGCTGCCGCACCCCACGTCGAGCACTTTGAACCCGGGGCCCACCTGCATGGTATTCATCAGGGCGCGGGCACCGGCATCGAGGCTGCGGTGGCTGAAGACCCCGGGCCGGCTGACCACCTTGAACAACCGTTCCTGGTCACGGAACGCGAATTCGCAGTGGAAATTCTTGTGTTTCTTCAGCGAACCGCTGCGAGTCGCCAGATAAACGACTCCCTTTTTACGCTGTGGCTTGCGGGTGACCTTGTCAAACAGCTTCCGCATTTCGTCGTGCAGCCATTGATCGTCGGGATTCGACGTCGCCGTCAGCAGACGTCCCCCCTCGGCAAGGCGATCGTAACCCGACTGCAACAGGTCGCGCGTCAATTCGGTTTCACCCCGCGGATCGACGGGAATTGCGACGAGATCGAACTCGTCCGAGGGAAAATCAGCCGAGCACTCGAAGAGCGGCTTTCCCGGTCCTGTGCCGCAATGCGATTCGGCCGCGTGCGCCTCGTAAAGATCGAGACAGTGGCAGCGGACCTGCGACTCGGGGGCATATTCCGCCGCCACCTGGGCGAATTGCCCGCGTCCCAGCGTGGTGCAGAGCACCCGCGGGCCGATGACGGCGGGAATTTCTTCGATCAACAGTTGTTCTGCGACCGGAGTTTTGACGGCCTGCGCGGCCAGGGCTCGGTCGTTCAGCAGTTTGCGTTTTGAGGATTTCAAGGAGAGCAGGGTTCCGTTCTGGAGAGCGGTCGGCACCGGTCCCAAGGGACGAGGGGACGGGGGTGAACAATTTGACGCGCGATTCACAGCCTGCGAGGGCACCAGCACAGGGCCGGTTTCAGGCCGAAATCAACACACACGCGTGATGCAGCACTTTAAATAGTTGGTTTCCCGACAGGCCACTGACGTGGGGTGGTCGGAGGCGGCCCGGCGGGCTTCCAGGATCTGCAGGCGACGATTGGCGCTGCGGGCCGCGTCGGCGAGGGTTTCTTCGAACATCTCGGCCGAGACATGCCCGGTGCAACTGCAGGTGATAAGCAGACCGTCGGTATTCACGAGTTCCAGCGCCATCCGGTTGAGGCTGTGGTAACCGCGAAGGGCTTCAGGCAAACCGCGGGAGGCCCGCGCCAGCTTGGGGGGATCGAGCACCACGACGTCGAACCGTTCGCCCTGGGCCCGCAACGCTTCGAGCGCCTTGAACGAATCGGACTTTTCGAACCGGATCACGCTGGACAGTCCGTTCAACTCGGCGTTGGCGCGGGCCGTCGTCAGTGCCGATTCCGACACATCGACCGCCAGCACCTCGTTTGCGCCGCCATGACGGGCGGCGTTCATCGCAAAGCCCGCGCTGTAGCAGCACAGGTCGAGTACCCGACCGCCGCGCATGTATTTCGTGAACTGCAGGCGATTCTCTCGCTGGTCGACGAAAAAGCCGGTTTTTTGGCCTTCGACAATATCGACGCCGTACTTCAGGCCGTGTTCTTCAATGATCAACGGCCGCGGTGGCACCTGGCCCGTGATGAGCCCATCGCTGATTTCCAGCCCTTCGGCTTCGCGGATTCCCTTTTCGGTCCGCAGCCAGATCCCGGCCGGCTGGAGTTTTTCGAGCAACAGTTTGGTGAACAGCTCACGGCGTTGTGCCAGTGCCAGGCTCGTCAATTGAATCGACAGCCAGTCGCCGTAGCGATCGACCACCAGGCCCGAGAGGCCGTCGGCCTCGCTGAAGACCAGTCGGCAGGCGGAACTGGGGGAGACGAGGTGCAGAATGTCGCGCCGCAGGCGGATCGCGTCGTCGAGACGGCTGGACCAGAAGGTTTCGCCGAGGGGAGCGGCCTGGTCCCAGCTATACAGGCGGACGAGAATTTTGCTCTGCGGGTTGTAGAGTCCGCGGGCAATGAATTCGCCCGTGTCGGTGACCAGCGCCACCTCATCGCCGGGCTGGGCCGGCCCCTGCACGTGGGCGACCGCCCCGGAAAACACCCAGGGATGCCGGGCGAAAAAGGGCTGGGCCCGACGGGGCTTCAGAACGACTTGAGACAGTGAATCGGCGGGAATAGACACAGATCAGCCCGGCCCGCTGGCCTGTGAGCCTTCGACGCCTTCCATGTATTTCAGTAGCCGATCGAGCTCACTCTTGACGTGCCGAAGTTCGAGCAGCGTCTTCACCCGGGTCGTCAATTCGAGCTTGTTCACGGGCTTGGTGAGGAAATCGTTGGCGCCGGCGTTCACGGCCTTTTCGATATCCCCCATCTCGGCGAGCGCGGTGACCATGATGATCGAGATGTTGCGGGTGGCCGGGTCAGTCTTCAACCGCTGACACACCTCGTAACCGCTCATTTTGGGCATCATGATGTCGAGCAGAATCACATCGGGCTGTGATTTTGCCACCATGTCGAGTGCCTGCTGCCCATCGTAGGCCATCTCAATGTGGTAGCCTTCGTCAGACAGATACGCGTCCAGCAACTCGCAGTTTTGTTGATTATCGTCGGCGATCAGGATCTTCGACGTCGGTTTCTTTTCTACA